>CADCVW010000040.1 GCA_902806235.1 uncultured Sphingomonadaceae bacterium
CGCCCCGCCAACCGCCTCGTCGGCGGCCACGGCGCGGGCGGCGAGCGCAGCGACCTGCGCGTCGAGGCCGCCTGCCGCCTCATGCGCGGCGACGCCCGCCGCCTCGAACTTGCCGCGCAGCGCCTCAGCCTCGGCCGCCGCGCGCGGCAGATCGGCGAGCAGCACGCCAAGATCAACGCGCGCGTGACTGGCCGCCGCGTCCAGCGCCGCCGTCCGCCCGTCGAGTTGCTGCGCCTGCTCGGACAAATAGTGCGCTACGCGGCCGAGCCGGTCCGCCGCCTCGTCGCTCAGGCCCATCAGTCGCCGCGTTTCGCCGCTCAGCCGCTCGCGATTCGCGTCGAGCTGCGCCCCGACCGCGGCGAGGCCGGCCTCCATCGCCGCCGCTTCCCGCCGCATGGCCGCCACCGCGCGGGTGAACGCTTCGGCCTCGCGCCGCGCGGGCGCCCCGAATAGCAGCCACAGCGCGGCGAACAGGACGAGGGGAACCACCGCTGCACCGAGCGGCATGAGCAGGTCGGCCGCGCCGGCTCCCGCGCGAAACGTCGGCAGCAGCGCCCAAGCAACGAACAGCAGCCACAGCAACGCGAGCGCGCCCAGCGTCACCGCCAACCCGTTACGCCGTGCGGGCGCATCGGCATCGAAGCGATGCGCGTGAAAACCATCAATGCCGACGACCTCGCCGCCGACCTCGTTCGCGATCGGCGCCCCCGCCGCCGCGTCCCCCGCCGCGCTGTTCATGGCTGCTTCTTATGCGCTTTGTGCTGCGGGCGGAAGGCCGCCCCTTCCACCCGGCGGCGCCAGCCCCTAACCAACCGGCGATCTTCCCTGCACAGACGCCCGCTTGTCCTTCACCGCCGTCATAGCCGCTTATCAGCCCGTCCCCGCCGCGCCCGGCGGCCTGCGCGCGTGCTTGCCCGTCGCGGGCGGCGCGCTGGTCGAACAGCAGGCGCGGACGGCGCGCGCTGCCGGCGCCGCGCGAGTCCTGCTGCTCGCCGACGCAGTTCCCGCTGAACTCGGCGCGGCGCTCGCCCGGCTGGCGGCGGACGGACTGCGGCTGGAGCTCGCGCGCAGCGTATTCGAGCTCGCGAACCTGCTCGATCCGGTGGAGCAGGTGCTGCTGCTCGCCGACGGGCTGTTCGCGGCGCCCGCCCAGCTGCGCCGTCTGCTGCCCGAACCCGCGCCCGCGCTGCTGGTGGCTCCGGACGCGGCCGGCCCCGCCTTCGAGCGCATCGACGCGGACGTGCGCTGGGCGGGGGTCGCCCGCCTCGACGGCGCGCAGCTGCGCCATGTTTCGCGGTTGCTCGGCGACTGGGACCTGCAATCGACGGTGCTGCGCTTGTCGGTCCAGGCCGGCGCGCGCCGCGCACCGGCCGGTCCCGAGGCGCTGGCGATCGTCGATGACGCCGGCGCGTTGGCCGCCGTCGCGGCGGGCGCGGTCAGGTTGCCCGCCGCGCGCGGGCGACCTGCGCGTGCCGCGACGGCCGTCCATCAATTCGTCCTCGACCGCCTCTACCTGAGCCCGGTGCGCGCGCCTTGGCTCGCGCAGGGCGCGGCGGCGTTGCCCGTCGTCGCCGCGGCGGCGGCCGCCTTCGGCCGGCCGCTCGCGGCGGTGCTACTGCTGCTGCCGCTCGGGCCGCTGGAGGCAGCCGCCCGCCGCCTCGCCGCGGCGCGCCTCGACCCGCCGAGCGCGCTCGATCGCCCATTCGCCCTGGCGGGACTGGGCGCCGCGGCGGTGCTGCTGCTGCTGTCCGCGGTGCTCTCGCTGACGCTCGGCTGGGGCTGCGCGGTGCTCGGCCTCGCTGCGCTCGCCTTCCACGCCGCCGCGCGTCTGGAGCGGCGCGGCGACGCGTACCCGCCCGACCGCTGGCTCGCGACTCGGGACTGGTTCGTCTGGTTTCTCCTGCCGTTCGCGCTAACGGGCGCTTGGCGGAGCGGGCTCGCCGCGCTCGCGTTGCTCGCCGCCGCGGACTTCTTCCGTGCTCAAGCCTTGCGCCACCGCCCGACTGGGGCTGAGGCGGTTTCTTAACTGGATCGGATGTATTCGAAACGGCATGATCTCGGGGCGCAGATGGACGGACCTTGCCCGGCGCCCCGGCCCGGACGTGCTGGGCATGACGCCCGCCGCGGTCGGCGACGACCTGTTCCGGGCCGACGCGCGCCGCTTGGCGGAGCGCGAGCGCAGCCGGCTAGCCGCGTTCCTCGCCAACCTGGTGCGCGCCGTCGAACGCCCGATGCGCGCCCGGCTCCTCGCGGCTATCGACCAGGCCGCTTTCTCGGCCTTGGCTCCGGCGCTGGCCGCCGCCGACGTCGATCTGGCGCTGCCCGCGATCGAGGCGGCGGCGCTGCTCGACCACCCCGACCTGCTCGCCGTGCCTTGGCGCCGAGTCGCCGAAGCGCGGCTCCGCGAGGTTGCGCGGCGCGAGCATCCCGAGGGTGGGGGCACGGTGGAGGCGGCGCTCGTCGCGCCCGACCCGGCCGTCGCCGCTTGCGCGCTCGCCTATCTCGCCGCGGAAGCGCGGGGCGTGCGGCGCTTCGATGCCGACGGCGATGCCATTCCCGAGCTGTCCGCCGACGCGCAGCACCGGCTTGCGTGGGTCACCGCCGCCGCGCTCGGCTTCTACATGACGCAGCACCACGCGGTGCCGGCGCCGCGCGCCGATGCTTTGGTGGACGACGCGGTGCGCTTCGTGCTCGCCGGCTACGATGAGGGCGAGACGCTGGAGGCGCACGCTTCGCGGCTGGCGCGCGCGCTCGGCGATGCGGGGCTGATCGACCCGGCGCTGCTCGGGGGGGTCGCGCGCGAAGGGCGCCTGACGCTGCTCGCCGCGGCGCTCGCGCGGGCTAGCGGGCTCGACCTCGCGGTCGCTGCCGAAGCGCTGCTCGGCGACGATGCGGAGCGATGCCTTGCGCTGCTCCGCTTGGGTGATGTGTCGGCGGTTGACATGTCGCTGCTGCTGCTCCGCCTGCGGGCGCTCGGCGGCGGCGCTGCGCCGGGTGATGCCGGATGGGTGGAGCAGCGCGGCGCGCGCTACGCGGAGCTGTCCCGCGAAGCCGCGGAAGACGCGCTCCGCCGCGCGCAGCTCGACCCCATCGCGCGGGTCGCGCTGACCCGGCTGGAGGGGACGCGCGCGTGACGGACGCGGCAGACGCGCCGGCGGAGGCGACGGTCGACGCCGACGGGCGGCTCGTCCGCGCCGAAGGCCGTCTCCTGTCGTTGATCGTGGACGCGGGCGGCAGCCCGGGCGAGCCGCTCGTCGTGCCCCAGCTCGCCGCGATGGCGCGGCTCGCGCGGCGGCTGCGGATGCCCGTCGCGCGCGAGGTGGTCGCCGCGCAGCGCGACCGCGACCTCCACCTCTGGGTGCGCGCCGAGCCGGACGGGGAAGTGGTGCGCCTGCGCGCTGAGGACTGGCGGGAGCGCGCCGCGCCGCGCGGCTCGGTCGCCGATGCTGCGCCGGCGATGACCGGCGAGCGCTGGCGTTGCGACGCGGCGCTGATCATGCGCGACCTGCCCTTCGCGCTCGCGGCGCGGCTGGGGGACGCGGCGGGCCGGCCGCTCACCAACCTTTTCGCGTTGCTGCCGGACGACACCGGCCGCGTGCCGCTCCTCGCCGCGCTTGCCGCCCAGCGCGCCTTCGAGCACCAAGCGGCCGAGCTCTGCGCGCCGGGCGGCGGTCGCTGCGTGCTCGCGGCGGTGCCCGTGATCGACGGGGCGGGCGCGTTCAACGGCTTCAGCGGCACGGTGGCGTTCGAAGGCGCGGCGCCCGCGCCCACGCCGTCCGCGGCGCCGTCCGTCCCCGGCGACCCCGGCTTCGGCGGCCGGCTCGACCGCGCGCTCCGCGACCCGCTACGGCGCATCCTGCTCGACGCCGAGGCGCTGGACGCACAGGGGGAGCCCGCGGCGGGCCAACCCTACGCGGGCTACGCGGCCGACATCGCCAGCGCGGGCCGTCACCTTCTCGCGCTGATCGACGACCTGATCGACGTTGAAGCGCTCGAAGCGCCCGGCTACCTGCCGGGGCGGGCGGTGATCGACCTGGCGGAGCTGGCGATGCGCGCGGCGACCATGCTGCGCCCGCGCGCGGCGGAGAAGGGTATGGTCGTCACCGCGCCCGGTCCGGGCGAGCGGCTGCCCGCGCGCGGCGACCGCCGGCGCGTGCTGCAGGTGCTGATGAACTTGGCGGAGAACGCGGTGCGCTACGCGCCCGAGCGCTCGGCGGTCGCCATCCAGCTCGAGCCCGGGCCGGGCGTTGCGCGAGTAGTGGTGGCGGACGAGGGGCCGGGCATTCCGGCAGACGACCAGGAGCGCATCTTCGAAAAATTCGAGCGCCTGAACCACGCCGAACCTGGCGGGGCGGGGCTCGGCCTCCACATCGCGCGCCGGCTCGCGCGCGCGATGGGCGGCGACGTCGCGGTCGACAGCGCGCCGGGCCGCGGCGCGCGCTTCGTCCTGACGCTGCCGGCGGCGGAGTGACCCCCTACCGTGCCTCCACCGCGACGTAGTCGCGCCGCGTCGGCCCCGTATAAAGCTGCCGCGGACGCCCGATCTTCTGGTCGGGGTCCGAGATCATCTCGTTCCACTGCGCCACCCAGCCCACCGTCCGCGCCAGCGCGAACAGCGCGGTGAACATGGTGGTCGGGAAACCCATCGCAGACAGGATGATGCCCGAATAGAAATCGACGTTGGGGAACAGCTTTTTTTCGATGAAGTACGGGTCGTTGAGCGCCATCTCCTCCAGTTGGAGCGCGACGTCGAACACCGGATCGCTCACGCCCAAGGCCGTGAGCACCTCGCGCACCGTCTTCTGCATCACGGACGCCCGCGGGTCGTAGTTCTTGTACACGCGGTGGCCGAAGCCCATCAGGCGGAACGGATCGTTCTTGTCCTTGGCGCGCGCGATGTAGTGCGGGATCCGGTCGGGAGTCCCGATCTCGCGCAGCATGTTCAGCGCCGCCTCGTTCGCGCCGCCGTGCGCCGGGCCCCACAGGCAGGCGATGCCCGCCGCGATGCAGGCGAAGGGGTTGGCCCCCGACGAGCCCGCCAGCCGCACCGTCGAGGTCGACGCGTTCTGCTCATGGTCGGCGTGGAGGATAAAGATGCGGTCGAGCGCGCGCACCACCACCGGGTCAACGTGGTAGTCCTCCGCCGGCACGCCGAAGGTCATGCGCAGGAAGTTGTGCGTGTAGGACAGGTCGTTGCGCGGGTAAATGAACGGCTGGCCGATCGAATATTTATAAGCCATCGCCGCGATGGTCGGCATCTTGGCGATCAAGCGGTGGGAGGCGATCATCCGCTGGCGCGGGTCGCTGATGTCCGTCGAGTCGTGGTAAAAGGCCGACAGCGCGCCGACCACGCCGCACATGATCGCCATCGGGTGCGCGTCGCGCCGGAACCCGCGGTAGAAGTTCGCCAGTTGCTCGTGCAGCATCGTGTGGCGGCTGATCGTGTGGGAGAAGCGGTCGAGCTCCGCCTTGCCCGGCAGCTCGCCGTTCAGCAGGAGGTAGCTCACCTCCATGAAGCTCGAGTCCTCCGCCAGCTGCTCGATCGGGTAGCCGCGGTGGAGCAGCACGCCTTCGTCGCCGTCGATGAAGGTCAGCCCGCTCTCGCAGGACGCGGTGGAGGTGAAGCCGGGATCGAAAGTGAAGGCGCCGGTCTGCGCGTACAACTTGCGGATGTCGATCACGTCGGGGCCGGTCGTGCCCGATCGCACCGCGAACGCCGTGTCCTTGTTCCCGAACCGCAGGGTCGCGCCGTCAGCCATTTCTTCCGTCCTCCAAGCGATCCGCGATGCGGGCGAGCGCCTCGTCGCGGCCGATCAACTCCAACACGTCGAAGATGCCCGGCGAGGTCGCCCGGCCAGTGAGCGCCGCGCGGAGCGGCTGCGCCACCTTGCCAAGCTTGAGCCCCTGTTCTTCAGCCACCGAACGCACGGCGGCCTCCGTCGATGCCGCGGTCCATCCGCCCGCCGCGGCGAGCGCGCGGTGCGCCGCGCCGAGCAGGCCGGCGGCCCCGTCGCCGAGCAGGCCGGCGGCCGCCTCGTCCAGCGGCAGCGGGCGCTCGGCGAACAGGAACAGCGCGCTGTCCGCCATCTCGACCAGGTCCTTCGCGCGCGGCTTGAGCGACGGCATCGCCCGGCCGAGCAGCGCGGCCTCGCCTTCGCTCAGCGCGCGGCCGATCCGCCGCTCGACGAAGGGCCGCAGCAGCGCCGCCAGACGCGCGTCGTCGGCGGCACGGATGTAGTGGCCGTTGAGCGATTCTAGCTTTTTCAGGTCGAAGCGCGATGGCGAGCGGCCGACGCCCTCCAGGCTGAACAGGGCCACGGCCTCGTCGCGCGTCAGCGTCTCGACGTCGCCGTGCCCCCAGCCGAGGCGGAGCAGGTAATTCTCTAGCGCTTCGGGCAGGAAGCCCATGTCGCGGTAGGCGTCGACGCCGAGCGCGCCGTGACGCTTGGACAGCTTTCCCCCGTCCGCGCCGTGGATCATCGGCACATGGGCGTAGATCGGCTCGGGCCACCCCATCGCCCTGATAATGCCGAGCTGCCGGAACGTATTGCTCAGGTGGTCGTCGCCGCGGACAACATGGGTCACGTCCATGTCGTGGTCGTCGACCACCACGGCAAGCATGTAGGTCGGCGTGCCGTCCGAGCGGAGCAGGATCATGTCGTCCAGCTCGCTATTCTGAACGGCCACGCGCCCCTGCACGCGGTCCTCGATCACCGTCTCGCCCTCGCGGGTGGCCTTCAGCCTGATGGTGAACGGCTTGCCGTCCTCCGCTTCCCCGCAGGCCCGGTCGCGCCAGCGGCCATCGTAGCGCAACGGCTGCTTGCTCGCGCGCTGCTCCGCGCGGAGCGCCTCCAGCTCCTCCGCCGTCGCATAGCAGCGGTAGGCGTGCCCCGCGTCGAGCAACGCGTTCGCTACCTCCGCGTGGCGCGCTACGCGGGTCGACTGGAACAGCGGCTCCTCGTCGGGTCGCAGGTCGAGCCAGTTCATCCCGTCGAGGATCGCGTCGATCGCCGCTTGGGTCGAGCGCGCCTTGTCGGTGTCCTCGATGCGCAGCAGGAACTTGCCGCCTCGCGCCCGCGCGAACAGCAGGTTGAACAACGCGGTGCGCGCCCCGCCGATGTGCAGGAAACCGGTCGGCGAGGGCGCGAAGCGGGTGACCACGCCAAGATCGTTCGGCCCGGCGACGCTTGCGCTCACCTTTGACATCTCCACGAAAGGACGGCGTGCTCCATATGGCCGCCCGCGCCGCTCGCCTAGTCCCCTCGCGGGGACCGGCGGAGTGACGGCGGAACGGGCCCTCGAGCGGCTGGAGCTGTGGCTGGAGGCAGAGCGCGAGCAGCTGCCCTTGTAGCTCCCGGTCGCGGTCGGGCTCGGCGTCACCGCTTGCGAATGGCTGCGCGACCGCTCTTGGTGGCTAGCCTTCCTGCTCGGCTGCGGCGCGCTCGCTGCTGCGAGCGGGGCATCCTGGCGCGGCGACCGCGCTGAGCGCGCGCTGCTCCTGCTCGGGCTTGGCGCGGCGCTCGGAATGCTCTTGGTCTGGGGCCGGGCCGAGCGCGCCGACCCGCGCCCGCTCGTCCGCCCGGTGGTAACGGCGTTCGAGGCGCGGGTGGCGCACCCGCGTGCGCTGGTGGGGTGCGTTGCCCTTCGTCGCGGGCGCGTGCGCCGCGCTCGCCGCGCCCGCCCCCGACCTGCTCGTCACCGCCGACGGCCGGCACCTGGCCGTCCGTAGCGGGGAGTGTATCGCCCTCCTGCGCCCCCGAACCGGCGACTATACTCGCGGCATGCTGCTGGAGACCGCCGGCCTGTCCGGCGAGCCCGCCAAGCTCGACGCCTTGCCGGGCGCGAGCTGCAGCCGCGACCTCTGCGCCGCCGACCTGTCCGCCAGCGCCCGCTCCTGGCGCCTGCTGGCCACCCGCAGCACTTACCTCGTCGACCCCGCCGAACTCGCCCGCGCCTGCGCCCGCGCCGACATCGTCGTCAGCGACCGCCGCTTGCCCCGCACCCGCCGCCCGCGCTGGCTTAAGGCGGACAGGCCGCTGCTCTCGCGCACGTGCGGGCTGGCGATCAGGTTGGGCGAGGAGCCGGATGTGCGCACGGTGGCGCAGGCGGTCGGGCGGCACCCGTGGGTGACGCTGCGGCCGTGACGCGGAGAAGCGGTGGGTTGACCCGCCTCGCTCGGCGATGAGCCTGGCCCACTCACCCCCGTTCGCCCTGAGCTTGTCGAAGGGCTTCCTTTCTTCTTACGGCAGAGAAAGGGAAGGGCTTCGACAAGTTCAGCCCGAGCGGTGATATCGAGCAGACCAGAACTCGTCTGAACCACCCGGAGAAAAAATGCGCTTCACCCACGTCCTTGCCGCCGCGGCGCTGCTCTGGCCCGCCGCCGCCGGTTCGCAATCCGCCGAGCAGCGGCCGATCTGGAACCGCGCGGTTGAGCCGTTCCGCATCGTCGGCAACGTCCACTATGTCGGCACGGCCGAGCTCGGGGCTTTCCTCCTTACCGACCCGGCCGGGCACGTCCTGATCGACGGCGCGATGCCGGAAAGCGCGGCGCAGATCGCGGCCAACATCGCCAAGCTAGGCTTCCGCCCGACGGATGTCCGCGTCCTCCTCGTCAACCACGCGCACATGGACCACGCGGGCGGCTTGGCCGAGTTGAAGCGGCTCACCGGCGCGCGGCTCCTCGCCAGCGCTGGCGACCGGCCGGAACTGGAAAGCGGGCGCATCGCCTACCGCGACGAGTCCTGGCCTTTCCCCGCCGTGCGCGTCGACCGTACCCTGCGCGACGGCGAGCAGGTGCGCGTCGGGGGCACGACGCTCACCACCCGCCTGACCCCCGGGCACACTCGCGGCTGCACGAGCTGGACGGCGCGGCTGCGGGAAGCCGGGCGTCCGCTCGACGTGCTGTTCGCCTGTAGCCTGACCGTCGCCGGTCAGCCGCTGTTGGGCGATCGCCTCTTCCCGACCGCCGCCGCCGATTTCCGCCGCAGCTTCGCGAAGCTGCGCGGGCTCCGCGCCGACGTGTTCCTCAATTTCCACGCCGGCTTCTTCGACCTAGCCGCCAAGCGCGAGCGGCAGCGCGCGGGCGACCCGCTCGCCTTCGTCGATCGACGGGAGCTCGGGCGGCAGCTGGACCGGGCGGAGGCGGCGTTCGGGGCGGAACTGGCGCGGCAGGAGGCGGGCGGAAAACCGTAAGGGCGTCCTTTCCGGGGACGGGCACGTCGTCCCAGCGAAAGCTGGGACCGCTCTCGCGAAGGACCACCCCGCTACGGCGGTCGGAGGGCGGCGGCTCGCGTCGAGAGCAGTTCTAGCCTACGCTGGGACGACGAGCTTACTTACGAGGTTGTTATACTGACGCGAAGAGCGTCAGTACCGCCGCAGCAGCCCCGCGAGCCGCCCCTGCACTGACACCTGGTCCGGTCGGTAGCGCTGCGGCTGGTAGTTGCGGTTCGCGGGGTCCAGCCGCACCATCGAGCCTTCGCGGCGGAAGGTCTTGAGCGTCGCCTCCATGCCGTCGATCAGCGCCACCACGATCTCGCCGTCGCGCGCGATCTCCGTGCGGCGGATCAGCGCGTAGTCGCCGTCGAGAATGCCTTCCTCGACCATCGAGTCGCCGGCGACCTCAAGTGCATAATGCTCGCCGGGGCCGAGCAAAGCGGCCGGCACCATCAGGCTGCTCTGGCCTTCCAGCGCCTCGATCGGCAGGCCGGCGGCGATGCGGCCGTGCAGCGGCAGCTCGATCACGTCGTTCGCCGGCTGCGGCAGGCTGCGCGGGGCGGGGCCGGAAGCGCGGATCGGCTGCACGTTGGAAGGCGCAGCCGTCGCGATCGCGTTCAAGCCTTCCGGCCGGCGCACCACCTCCAGCGCGCGCGCGCGGTTAGGCAGGCGGCGAATGAAGCTGCGCTCCTCCAGCGCCGAGATCAGCCGGTGGACGCCCGACTTAGAACGAAGGTCGAGCGCGTCCTTCATCTCCTCGAACGACGGCGAGACGCCCGTCTCGCGGAGCCGGTCGTCGATGAACTGGAGCAGTTGATGTTGCTTGCGCGTCAGCATGATAGGGGACCCTCGGCCGAAGTCCTAGAACGTTTACGGAACAGCTAGGCAACAATCCGGGTCCTGTCAAGTAATGTGCGTTACTCCGCGTTCAGCATGCGCCGAGTCGCGGCTTCGATGTCGTCCTGCCGCATCAGCGCTTCGCCGATCAGGAAGCAGCGCACGCCGCACGTCGCGAGCCGCCGAAGATCTCCCGCGCTCGACAGCCCGCTCTCGGCCACCAAGGTGACGTCCGGCGGGGCGAGCGCGACCAGCGCTTCCGTCCTCCGCAAGTCCACGCTGAAGTCGCGCAGGTCGCGGTTGTTTACGCCTATCAAGCGGCTCCGCAGCCGCAGCGCGCGCTCGAATTCGCGCTCGTCGTGCACCTCGACCAGTACGTCCATGCCCTGCTCGAGCGCCGCCGCCTCGTTCTCGGCGAGCGCGCTGTCGTCGAGCGCCGCGACGATCAGCAGCACCGCGTCCGCCCCCAGCGCGCGCGCCTCCACTGCCTGCCAAGGGTCGACGGTGAAGTCCTTGCGCAGGCAGGGCAGCGCGCAGGCCGCGCGCGCCGCGCCGAGGAAGGCGTCGTCGCCGCCGAAGTAGGGCGCGTCCGTTAGCACAGACAGGCACGCCGCCCCGCCCGCCTGGTAGGCCCGCGCGTGGGCGGGCGGGTCGAAATCGGCGCGGATCAGCCCCTTGGACGGGCTTCGCCGCTTAATCTCGGCGATCAGCGAAAGGCCGCCCGCGTCCGCCTTGGCCCGCAGCGCCCCATGAAAGCCGCGCGGCGGCTCCTGGGCCCACGCCGCCGCCTCCCGTACGGCGGTGGAGACCTCCCGTTTGCGCCGCGCGACGTGCTCGCGCTTGGCGGCGACGATCTCCCGCAGCTTGTCCGCCATCAACGGTCCACCAGAGCGATCCAGCGCGCCAGCAGGTCGGCCGCCGCGCCGTCATCCACCGCCTCCGCCGCCCGGGCGGCCCCGTCCCGCCAGTCGCGCGCGCGGCCCGCGACCAGCAGCGCCGCACCCGCGTTGAGCAGCACCGCGTCCCGATACGCGCCCGGCACCCCGCCGAGCAGCGCGCGCAGCGCCGCCGCATTCTTCACTGCGGAGCCGCCGCGCAGCGCCTCGGCCGGGTAGCGGGAGAGCCCCGCCTCTTCCGGCTCCAGCCTTCCCTCACCGAGCGGCAACGCGCCAACCGCAGCGAAGCTGCTCGGCCCCGCGACCGACAGCTCGTCGAGCGGCTCGTCTCCGGCGACCACCAGCGCCGCCTCCGCGCCGAGCAGCTCGAGCGCGCCGGAAAAGTCGCGCAGCAGCTCGGGCCGGGCGACGCCGATCAGCTGCCGCGCCACCCGCGCCGGATTAGCGAGCGGGCCGGTGAGGTTGAACAAGGTGCGCCGCCCGATCGCCCGGCGCAGCGGCGCGAGCCGGACCAGCGCCGGGTGGTGCGCCTGGGCGAAGAGGAAGGCGAGGCCCAGTTCGCCCAGGCTCTCCTCCGCCCGCGCCGACGCCCGCGCGAGGTCCAGCCCCAGCGCTTCCAAGGTGTCCGCCGCGCCCGCCGACCGGCTGGTCGCCGCGCGGTTGCCGTGCTTGGCGACGGGGACGCCGGCCGCCGCGACGACGATCGCCACCGCCGTGGACACGTTCAGGCTCCCGCTCGCGTCGCCGCCCGTGCCGCAGACGTCGATCGCGTGGCGAGGCGCGGCGACCTCGATCATGCGCTCGCGCAAGCACCGCGCCGCCGCCGCGATCTCCACGCTGGTCTCGCCGCGCTCGGCCAGCCCCACGAGGAAAGCCGCGATCGCCTCGTCCGCGGCCCCGCCGTCGAGGATCGCGCCGAACGCTTCGTGCGCGGTCGCGTACTCGAGCGGGGTTGACGGGTCGGGGAGAAGGGTCACGCGAGCTCGCGGACGGGCAGGCCGGCCAGCGTCAGGAAGTTCGCCAGCATCGCGTGACCGTACTCGGTCGCGATCGACTCCGGGTGGAACTGCACGCCGTGGATCGGCAGCGTCCTGTGCGCGAAACCCATCACGCTCGCGTCCGGCGCGCGCGCGTTGACGCGAAGTTTCGCCGGCAGGTTGCCCTCGTCCACCACCAGGCTGTGGTAGCGCGTCGCGGTGAACGGGGAGGGGAGGCCGGCGAAGAGCCCGGTCCCGTCATGGTCCACGCCGCAGGTCTTGCCGTGCATCAGCACGTCCGCGCGCCGCACCGTGCCGCCGAACCACTGCCCGATCGCCTGATGGCCGAGGCACACGCCGAGCAGAGGGCGTCCAGCCTCCGCGCAGGCGCCCACCAGATCCAGGCTGATCCCGGCCCCGTCCGGCGCCCCCGGCCCCGGCGAGATCAGAAAGGCGTCAGCTCCGCAAGACATCGCCTGCCCGACGCCAATCGCGTCGTTGCGGACGACCTCCACCTCCACCCCCAGCTCCTGGAGGTAGTGGACGAGGTTCCAAGTGAAACTGTCGTAGTTGTCGATGACAAGGATCATGGCGCGGCCCTTAGCGCGCGGAGCGGACCCGCGTCACGCGTCGCCTTTGCGCAGGTTCGCTGCCAGGCGCAGCAAAATGCCGACGGCCGACAGCGCCACGCCGCCGATCAGCGCCCAGCGCATGAGCGGCTGCCCCGCGGTCGACGGCCACGATACGACGCCCAGCAGGAACACGCTGAGAAAGGACAGCAGGTAACCGGCTGATTTCACGTTCGCCTCACTGCCCGAACCCGCCCTCGCGCGCCCGCTTCACCGCCTCCCGCGCCGCCGCGAACAGCGCGCCCGCCTTGGCCTCGCACTCGCGTTGCTCCGCCGCCGGGTCCGAATCCGCGACGATCCCCGCGCCCGCTTGGACGTGGAGGACGCCGTCCTTCACGATCCCCGTCCTGAGCACGATGCAGCTGTCCATCGATCCGTCCGGCGAGAAATAGCCCACGCCGCCGGCGTAGGCCCCGCGCGCCTCCGGCTCGAGTTCGGCGACGATCTCGCACGCCCGCACCTTGGGAGCGCCGGACACCGTGCCCGCCGGAAAGCCCGCGAACAACGCGTCCAGCGCGTCCGCGCCCGCGCGGAGCCGGCCGGTCACGTTGGACACAATGTGCATGACGTGGCTGTATTCCTCGACAGCGAAGCTCTGCGTGACGCGGACGCTCCCGCCCTCCGCTGCGCGGCCGACGTCGTTTCGCCCGAGGTCGAGCAGCATCAGGTGCTCCGCCCGCTCCTTCGGGTCGGCGAGCAGCTCCGCGCGGAGCCGGGCGTCCTCGCTCGCGGAGCCGCCCCGCGGCCGAGTCCCTGCGATCGGCCGGATTGTCACCTCGCCGTCGCGCGCGCGCACCAGGATCTCGGGCGAAGAACCGATCAGGGCGAAGCCCGGCAGGTCGAGGAAGTACAGGAATGGCGACGGGTTGATTCGCCGCAGCGCGCGGTAAAGGTCCACCGGCGGCAGCGCGAAGGGAGCGGTGAAGCGCTGGGCGAGCACCACCTGGAAGATGTCGCCAGCGGCAATGTAGCCCTTCGCCGCCGCGACCATCTCGCCGTAGCGACCGGGCGCGAGCTGCGGGGCGATCGCCACGTCCGCCGACTTCGGCGCTTCCCCGCGCGCCGGCAGCGGGGCCGCGAGCCGCGCCGCCGCCGCCTCGATCCGCTCCAGCGCGCCCGCGATCGCCTCGCCCGGCGCAGCTGGACCCGGCCACAGCGGGGCGACCGCGAACAGCTCGTCCGCCAGCCGGTCGAAGACGAGGAGGAGGGTGGGGCGGACGAAGAACATCGTCGGCAGGCCTAGCGGGCTGTCCTTCGGCGGCGGCAGCCGCTCGACGAGCCCGATCGTCTCGTAAGCGAAATAACCGACGAGGCAGGCGAGCGCGCGCGGCAGCCCGTCCGGCACATCGATCCGGCAGCGCGCGACCAGCGCGCGCAGCGCGTCCACCGCTGGCTCCGCGCAGGGCATGAAGGCGTCCCGGTCCTCCGCCCAGCGCTCGTTGACCTTCGCCCGGCCGCCGTCGGCGCGGAACACGAGGTCTGGTGCGAGGCACAGCAGCGAGTAGCGCCCGCGCGTCCGCCCGCCCTCGACCGATTCAAGCAGGTTGTCGCCGCGCCCCGGCTCCATCAGCTTGAGCGCCGCGGCGACGGGCGTGTCGAGGTCGGCGAGGTACCGACGCCAGACGAGCGCGGGCCGCCCCGCGGCGAGCGCCGCCGCCGCTCGCGCGTCCGCGCTCCGGTCGCTCACCGCCCCGGCTGCTGCCCACCGCTCAGCTCCTCCTTGAGCCGGGCGACCGCGCCCGCGTCGCGCTCGACGCCCACTGCGCCTTCGGCCGCGCGCGCGAACTGCTCGGCTAACTCGTCGCCCGCAATTCGTGCGAACTGGGCGCGGGTCGCCTCCACCACGCCGGGGGAGCTTTGCACGTTCCCCGGGGTGATCCGGCTCGCCTGCACCACGAACCAGCCCGCCCCGTCCGGCGCGGCCTGCGCCCGCGCTCGGCCCTGCGCGACGTTGAACAGGAGCAGCAGCGGCGGGGGCACCTGGTCGCCCAGCCGCGCGAGGTCCGCGCGCCGCCCGCTCACCGGCTGCGGCCGGGGCAGCGCCACGCCCGCCTGCGCAAACGCCTGCGGGAGGGCCAGCCCGCGGCTCGCGCGCTCGGCAATCTGTTGTGCGATCCGGCCGGCTTGGCGCGCCGCGCGCTCCGTCGTGAAGTCGGCGACGACCTGCGCCCGGATAGCTTGGAGCGGCGGCGGCGCGGCCTCGATCACCTGCGCCACGTCGATCAGCGCGTAGGCGCTATCGGCGGCGACCGTCTCCACCGCAGGATCGTCGTCAGCGCCGAGCTGAAAGCCCGCGCGCAGCACGGGGGCAAGCCCGGGCGGCGCGCGGAAGCTTGGCTGGTCGGGGGCGACCCCCGCCTCCGTCACCGCCGGCGTCTGCTGCACGGGCAGGTTGCGCGCGCGCACCACCTCATCGAACGTCGCGCCTTCGCCCACCAGGTCCTCGACGCCCCGGACGTAGTCGGACAGCGCCGTGCGGCGGCGCTCGGCGAGCAGCGCGTCCACGATCTCGCCGCGCACCGCCGCGAGCGGGCGGCCGCCGGTTCGCTGCACGCCCGTCACCTGCACCAGGTGAAAACCGAACGGCGACCGCGCCGGGCCCGCGATGCCGCCCTGCGGCGCGGCGAAGGCGGTTGCGGCGACCTCCGGCGAGGCGAAGCGCGCGAAGACCTCGCGCGTCTGCGCGCCTTCGACGGGCACCAGCTCCGAGCCTTGCGAGTTCGCTGCCTCGGCCAGCGATCGGCCGCCGCGCGCGGCGGCCGCCGCGGCGTTCGCGGCGGCCTGCGTCGGGAACACCGCCTGAGCGAGCGTGCGCGTCTCGCTCGGCCGGTAGGCGGGGTTATTGTTGTAGGCCGCCTGGATCTCCGCCTCTATCGGCTGCGGCGGGGCGGGCACGCGCGCCGGGTCGATCAGCGCGTAGCGGATCACCCGCCGTTCGGGCGTCGTGTAGCGGGCCCGGTCGCGCCCATAGTAGGCCTGCAGCTCGGCCGCGGTCGGGGCGGGGCCCGCCGCCACCGCGCGCGTCGGCACCACGCCGATGAAGCCTTCCCGTGTTTCCAGCAGCAGCGCCGCGTACTGCCGCGCGACGCCCACCGGCGCGCGCGTCCCCGCGCCCGCGGGCTGCAGCAGCATCCGCTGCACGATCGACCCCGCGATGCTGTCGCGCAGTTCCTGCTCGCTGACGTTCTGCGACGCGAGCGCCTGGCGGTAGATGTTCTCGTCGAAGCGGCCGTTCAGCCCGCGGAACGCCGGCAGGCTCGCGATTTCCCCATCCACCATCCGCTTGGAGGCGACCAGCCCCTGCTCCTCGCCGAACGACTCCAGCGCCTCGCCCGTCACCATCTGCCGGATGATCTCCTCCAGCGCCCCCGCGCGCAGGAACTCGGGCATGGTGATCCCCGGCCGCTGCGCGCGCTCGGCCTCCAGCGCGCGTTCCGCGTTGCGCGACACCTCCGCCACCGTCACCGGCTCGCCGCCGACCCGCGCCACCCAGCTCCCGTCGCCGCCGCCCGACCCCGTCGGCCCGGGCGTCACCCCCGTGATGATGAAGGCGAGCATGACCAGCCCGAGCAGACCCAACGTCACCCAGGAGGAGAGCGCGCGGCGGAAGAAGGAGAGCATGGGATGTCCGAAGATGCGGGGAGACCGCCACCTACTAGGCGGGCGCATTGGGACCGGCAAGGAGCGGCCCGAAACGTGCTCTCCCGCAAGCGGGACCGGAGTTCCGCGACAGCCCTTTCCTACAGGGGGCCGCTCCGGTTATCCTTCCGCCCATGCCGCAGCCTTTCCGTGCCGACCATTCCGCCGCCGCCCTGCCGCGAGGCTCCGCCCGGTCCCGGATTTTTCATTTCGCCCGAGACCTTCGGGACCTTCGTCCCAGATCGGGACGCGTGCTCCTGCTCCTCCCCGCCCTCGCCCTGCTCGCCGCCGCCGAGCCCGGCGTCGGTCCCGAGGACCTCGCGTTTCACGAGGAGCTGCTCGTGCTCGACACGCACCTGGACACCCCCGTGCTGCTCGAGCGGCCGGGCTGGCGGTTCGGCGATCATCACCGCTACCTGCTCGACAACAGCCAGGTGGACCTGCCGCGCATGGAGGCGGGCGGGCTCGATGGCGGGTTCTTCGTCATCTATACGCGGCAGGGTCCCTTGGACGCGGCGGGCTACGCCGCCGCGCGCGACGCCGCGCTCGGCCGCGCCGCCGCGATCCGCGCGATGGTCGCAGCCCACCCGGACAAGATGGCGCTCGCCACCCGCGCAGACGAGGCCGCCCCGCTCGCCGCCGCCGGCAAGCGGATCGTCTATCAAAGCTTGGAGAACAGCTACCCGCTCGGCGAGGACCTGTCCTTGCTCCGCGCCTTCCACGGGATGGGCGTGCGGATGGCCGGCCCCGTCCATTCCCGCAACAATCAGTTCGCCGACAGCGCGACCGACAAACCGCGCTGGCGCGGCTTGAGCCCGCTGGGCCGCCGCTGGCTGACTGAGATGAACCGGCTGGGGATGGTGGTGGACGCCTCCCACGCGTCCGACCGGGCGTTCGACCACTTGCTGGAGCTGTCGCGGACGCCCGTGATCCTGTCCCACTCCGGGCCGCGCGCGATCTTCGACCACCCGCGCAACCTCGACGACGCGCGGATGCGCCGACTCGCCGCCAAGGGCGGGGTGATGCAGCTCAACACGGTGTTCCTGGTCCAGCACGATTCGTCGGACGAGCGCGACGCGCTGCACGCGCGGCAGGACGCCTACGCGACGCTGCCGCCGGCCGCGCGCCGCGCCCTCGCCCGCGACCAGGCGGCGCAGGACGCCAAGCGGCCCTACACCACCGCCACCTTCGACGACTTCATGCGCTCGCTCCGCCACGCGATCCGCGTCATGGGCGTCGACCACGTCGGCATCGGCGCTGACTGGGACGGGGGCGGCGGAGTGAACGGCATGGCGGACGTTGAGGCGCTGCCGCGCATCACCGCCGCGCTCCGCGCTGACGGGATGAGTGAGGCCGACATCGCCAAGATCTGGGGCGGCAACACGCTGCGCGTGCTGCGCGCGGCGGAGGCGACGGCGGCCCGCTAGAGCCCGTGCCCCTCCACCCAATGCGCGTTGCTCAGCCGCCGCGCGACCGACCAGGCCTGGACGCGGATATCGGGCACCGCCACGATCTCCCAGAAGCACCCCCGCGTCATCGGCCCGATCGCCAGCAGGGTAGGGGAGGCGACGCCGTCCGCGCCGACCGCAGCGCTCTGCGCGTCCACGTCGATGCCGATCCGGTGCCGGTCGGGACGGATCAGCCCGCGGGCGAGGAGGCGGTGGAGCAGCGGGTCGTCGGCGCGCGACAAGTCGCCCTGCGGCCCCGTGCAATTGACCACCCGCGCCGCCTCCAGCGTCCGTTCGCCCGTCCCGCCGCGCGGCCGCCAGCGCACCAGCGCCCGCCTGTCCAGCGCCTCCGCCCCGAGCAGCCGGCCGGCGGTCGCCTCTAGTCGCCCTGCCGCGCGCAAGGCGTCCAGCTTCGCCCCGACGTCCGGCGCGAGACGGTGGCGGTGGACGTCCCACCACGGGCGGAGGTGCCGCAGGAAGCGGCGCTGCTCGTCGGGCGAAGCCGCCCGCCACAGCGCCTGGGTGTGCGGGCGCAGTTCGTTGACCGCAGTGCGCCAACCTACCTCCGCGCCGCGCCGGCGGACCGCGCGCAGCAGGGCGCCAGCCCGGGGCGGGGGCCGCTCGACCGGGCCGCGCTCAGGCGCCTCGGCGGCGTGGACGCGGGGTAGCAGCCCGCGCCTGGACAAGGCCACCATTCGCCCCCGGAAGCCGCGCGCGCCCAGCAGCAGCGCGGCGTCCACCATCGTCAGCCCCGTGCCGATCAGCAGCACGGCATCGTCCGGACCCAAGCCCTCCGCGACGTCCCCCGCCCAGGGGTCGCCGCGATAGACGCCCGGCGGCAGTGCCTCCGGCACCAGCCCCGGCGGCGGGTGCGGGGGCAGGTTACCGACGGCGAGCACCGCCGCGTCCGCCCGCACCAGTCTGCCGTCCGCGAGCCGCACGCCGTCCGGCTCTACGTCCACCGCGCGGCCCTCCACCAGCCGCAGCCGGTCGGGGTGCGCCGCCCGCGCCTCGTCCAGCAGCTCGCGCAGGTAGCGGCCGTAGTCGACGCGCCGCGCGAAGTCGGCGTGCCCCCCGCCGCGCGCCTGGAGCCAGCGCGCGAAGTGCCCGTCGTCGTCCGGTAGCGCGCTCATTCGGCCCGCTCGCGCGTTCAACAGGTGCTCGTTGTCTGCGGCCGAATAGGCCACCCCGCACCCCACCTGGTCCCGCGCCTCGATGAGCTTCGCCCGCGGTCCGCCGTGGCGCAGGAGGTTGATCGCCAAGAGCGTGCCGGAGAAGCCCGCGCCGACGATCGCGACGTGCTCGACGCGCGGCGGTCGCCCCATCCCGCGCTAGATCTCGTACTCGAGCCAGTTCGGCTCGGTCGTGCATCGCCGCTTGCTAAACTTCGTATGGAGCCGCCGCACCGTGTCGCTGCCCGTAGTGCGGAACAGCGCGGGCGCGACCCCGTGCACCAGGCAGGCCGCGCCGCCGCGCAGCAGGGTCCAGCCGATCCGCCAGGCGACGCCCAGATGCTCACGGTAGCCGAAGCCGTGCTCGCGCAGGTGCGCGATACTGCCCGCCACCAAGCCACCATCGTTCGTCGAAACCCTGCTCGTCGCTACCATGCCCGAACTCCTTGCCTGACCCCCAATCGACAAAGGCCACACCGGTATCCTATGCACGCACTAGACTTTGCGGCAAGCCGCCCGGCGCGCGCGCCGGGCTTGCCCCGCCGCCCGCCCGCCGCCTAAGCCGCCCGTCTGAGGAGACACCGCCTTGATCCGCCGCAAGCTCGTCGCCGGCAACTGGAAGATGAACGGCAGCGTCGCCGCCTTAGCCGAACTCGACCGGGTGGCGGAGGCGGCGCGCGCGTCCGACGCGGACGTCGCGGTCTGCCCGCCCGCCACCCTGCTCGCGCTCGCCCACCAGCGCGCACCCGAACTGCCGCTCGGCATCCAGGACGTGCACTGCAACCCCCACGGCGCGCACACCGGTTGCGTGTCCGCGCGCATGGCGCGGGAGGCGGGCGCGACCTACGCCATCGTCGGCCACAGCGAGCGTCGCACCGACCAGCGCGAATCGGACGAGGACGTGCGCGGCAAGGCGGCGGCGGCGATTACCGAAGGGCTGACCGCCATCGTCTGCGTCGGCGAATCGGAGGCCGAGCGCGAGGCCGGCCGGGCGCTCGACGTAGTCGCGGACCAGGTGCGCGGCTCGCTGCCGCCGGCCGCCGAGCCGGAGCGCCTCGTCGTCGCCTACGAGCCGATCTGGGCGATCGGCACCGGCCGGACGGCGACGCCCGACGACGTGGCGGAGATGCACGCCCGCATCCGTGCCGAGCTGCGCGGCGTGTTGGGCGAAGCGGGTGAGGGGGTGCGCATCCTTTACGGCGGCTCCGTGAACCCCGGTAACGCCGCCGAACTGTTCGCCGTGCCCGACGTCGACGGCGCACTGGTGGGCGGCGCGAGCCTCACCGCCGACAAGTTCGTGCCGATCATCGAGGCGGCAGCCTAACAGCCTGCTTCCTATCCCGTTCACGCCGAGCTTGTCGAAGCGCTCCACTTCTCTTAGCTCCGGAGCAAGAAGGGGAGGGCTCCGACAAGCTCAGCCCGAACGGCTCTTGTTTTCTCAGGATCGTACCCCGCCCATGTTTACTTTCCTTCTCATCCTCCAGACGCTCGTCGCGGCGGGGCTCGTCACCGTGATTCTGATGCAGCGTTCGGAAGGCGGCGGTCTAGGCGTCGGCGGGTCGAGCGCGGGCCTGATGACCGCGCGCGGCGCGGCCGATTTCCTCACGCGCTCGACCGCCATCTTGGGCGGAGCTTTCGTGATCCTGTCCATCGCGCTCGCCGCGGTGGCCGGCGTGTCGCGCACGCCCGACCGGCTCGATACGTCGCTCGCCCGCGATCGGGCGGCGCAGCAGTCCCCCGCCGCGGCGGGCGCCTTGCCGGGCGCGCCGCTCCCGGG
>CADCVW010000041.1 GCA_902806235.1 uncultured Sphingomonadaceae bacterium
GCTGGTGCTCGAGCCGCAGATGCCGCCGGACGCGCCCAACCGGCCCGAGTTCGGCTCCGTCCGGCTCGACCCCGGCAAGGCCTACCGCAACCTCATCGAGTTCCGCTTCTCCGTCCGGGGGAGTTGACAGACCGGCAGAGCGTTTTATGATATAACGTATTACGGCTTAGAGGGAGGACGGCCATGCGCTGCGCCGAGCCCCGACCCTTCTCCGCCAACAATGTCACGCCGTTCATCGACGTGCTGCCGGTGCTGCTGATCATTTTCATCATCACCCTGCCCGCGACGACGCACGAGGTGGCGGTGGACCTGCCGACCGGGGCGGGGATCGATGCGGAGCCGATTGTCCACAAGCTGGCGATCGACCGGTCCGGAGCGCTGAGCTGAAACGGCGCGGCGCTCAGCCCGGCGGCGCTGCCGGCGACGCTCGCGGCGATGCGGGCCGCGCCCGGCGAGCACGAGCTGCGCCTGCAGACGCACCCCAAGGCGCGCTATGAGCGGTTCAACGAGACCCTGTCCGCGATCGAGAAGGCGGGGTGACGCGGCCCGGCTTCGTCGGCAACGAGGGCAGGCGCGACTAAGGGAGCCGAACCGCGGGTCGCGGGTTGGACTTCGTGTGCGGAGGATGACGATGAAACGATCGGTGGCGACGGCCGCGGCGCTGCTGCTCGCGGCGTGCGGCGACGACGGGAGCAACGCGCCCGTGCAGAAAATCCGCGTCACTAGCCCGCAGCTCGAGCAGCTCAAGGCGGCCCCGGCCCAGACGCGCAACTTCGGCCTGTGGCGCGCGATCCGCGACAGCGGGATGCGCTGCCAGAAGGTGGAGCGCTCCGGCTTTCAGCAGGACTACGAGAACCTGTCCATGTGGACCGCGAGCTGCCCGGACGGGCGGCGCTGGGCCATCTTCATCGCGGGGAACGGCGACGTGCAGGTCAGGAACTGCGCGGAGCTGCGGACGCTGGGGCTGCCCGAATGCCGGACGCCGGGCGGGGCGGCGCGGCAGACGACGACTTAGCGCGTCGGCACCGGTTCCGCCCCCGCGTAGTCGTAGAACCCCCGCCCGCTCTTCCGCCCCAGCCAGCCCGCCTCGACGTACTTCACCAGCAGCGGCGCGGGCCGGAACTTGGGGTCGCCGGTGCCGATCTGGAGCACGCGCAGGATTTCCAGGCAGGTGTCGAGCCCGATGAAGTCGGCCAGCTCCAGCGGCCCCATCGGGTGGTTGAGGCCGAGCCGCACACCCGCGTCGATGTCGCGCACGGTGGCCACGCCTTCGCCCAGCACGAACACCGCCTCGTTGAGCATGGGCATCAGCACGCGGTTAACGATGAACCCGGGCGCGTCCTCCGCGCGCACCACGACCTTGCCCAGCCGCTCGGCGTAGGCCTCCACCGCCCGAACCGTGCCATCGCTCGTGGCCAAGCCCCGGATCAGCTCGATCAGCCCCATCACCGGCACCGGGTTGAAGAAGTGCACGCCGACGAAGCGCGTCGGATCGGGCGCGGCCTGCGCCAGCCGGGTGATGGGGATGGACGAGGTGTTGGTCGCCAGGATCGCCCCCGGTGAAAGCAGCGGCCCGACCTCCTCGAAGATCCGTCGCTTGATCGGCTCCCGCTCCGTCGCCGCCTCGATCACGAGGTCGGCTTGCCGCATCGGCGCGAGCTCGGCGACCGGCTCGATCCGGCCGAGCAGCGCGTCGCGCTCGGCGGACGCCATCTTGCCCTTGCCCACCAGCCGCTCGAGCGCGCGGGCGATCCCCGCCTTGCCGCGCTCGGCCGCGGCGAGGTCGATGTCCGACAGCAGCACGCGCGCCCCCGCCGCGGCCGAGACCTGCGCGATCCCCGCCCCCATCTGCCCCGCGCCGATCACGCCCACTACGTCCATACTTCGCTCCTCCTGCACGGCGCGGCCCTAGCGGGCGGCGCGGCACGGAGCTAGCGTTGGCCCATGCTGCTCGCGCTCCTCCTGCTCGTCGCTCCCCAGCCAGGCGAACTCCGCAACTTCCACGACTGGACCGCAGGCTGTGACAACGGCCGCGCCTGCCAAGTGGTGGCGCTGCTGCCGGAGGACGGGCCGGAGGGCGCGACGCTCGCGGTGCGCCGCGGACCGGAGGCGGACGCGGTCCCCGTGATCTGGGCCACCCTACGGGTCGAAGGCTCGCCCTCGCCCGCCGCGCTGGTGATCGACGGGCGCGCCTTCCCGCTGCGGCTCGACGCGGCGAACGAGGAGCTGCGGGTGGCGGACGCGGGCGAGGCCGCGCGGCGGCTGGGGCAGGCGACGCGGGTCGAGCTCCTCGTGGAGGAAGGCGGGCGCCGGGTCGTGCCCGTCTCCGCCAAGGGCTCGGCGGCGGCGCTGCTCTACATGGACGAGCGGCAGGGGCGATTAGGTACGACGGGCGCGCTGGTGCGGCGCGGGCCGGCGACGCGCGTCCCCTCGCCCCCGCCGCTGCCGGTGATCGCGACGCCGTCCGCCTCCCCCGCCCGGCCGCGCGCGCTGCCAGCGGCGCAGCTGCGCCGCCTGCTGGGGAAGGAGACTACTACCTGCGAATACGCCCAGCCGTTTGATCCCGAAAACGTCCGGCTGGACGCGCGCACCAGCCTGGTGCTCGCCGGGCACCCGTGCGGCAACGGCGCGTACAACAACTTTTCCACCGCGTTCCTGATCGACCAGCGCGGCCGCGCGCGGCGCGCGGCGTTCGACGCGCCGGGCGGCATGGGCGACGTCGGCGGCGCGCTGGTCAACGCGGGGTGGGACGCGTCGCAACGCCGCCTGACCACCTACGCTAAAGGGCGCGGGCTCGGCGACTGCGGGGTGGCGCAGGCCTTCGCCTGGGACGGGACGCGCTTCCGGCTAGCGGAGCAGAGCGAGATGAGCGAATGCAGGGGCTCGACCGACTACGTCACGACGTGGCGGGCGCGGGTCGTCGCCCGCTAGCGGCGAGCGCCCACTGCATCAGCACGAGGAGGTTTTGCGAGAGCGCGAGCGGCGGCGCGCTCAGCCGCGCGTCGCGCCCGGCCGCCACAGCAGCTCGCCGCCCTCGGCCGTCGCCAGCGCGCGGGCGAGCACGAACAGGTGGTCGGACAGGCGGTTAAGGTAGGCGAGCGCGAGGGGATTAAGGGCGACGGCCCCCGCGGCTGCGACGGCGGACCGCTCGGCGCGGCGGGTGATCGCGCGGGCGAGGTGGACGGCGGCCACCGCCGCCGAGCCGCCGGGCAAGATGAATGATGACAGCGGGGGCAGCGCCTCGTTCATCGCGTCGATCTCGGCTTCCAGCCGCGCCACCTGGGCGGCGACGACGCGCAAGCTCATCTCAGTCGGGGCGAAGTCCTCGCCGGGGGTGGCGAGGTCGGCGCCGAGATCGAACAGCTCGTTCTGGATGCGCGAAAGGCTGGCGCGGTGCTCCGGGCGCGTGACGTGGGCGAGCGCGACGCCGATCGCGCTGTTCGCCTCGTCGACGTCGCCGATCGCCGCCATCCGCAGATCGGATTTGGCGACGCGCGAGCCGTCGACGAGGCCAGTGGAGCCCTCGTCGCCGGTGCGGGTGTAGATCCTGTTAAGCTTGACCAGGGAGCTCGCTCCGCCGCTCAGCTCGCGCCCTGGAAGAGCAGCAGCGCCACCACGACGAGGACGATGGTTATCGCCTGCCATTTCACGCGGGCGCGCATCAGCGCCTGGCTGCGCGAGCCCGTGGGGTCGTTGCCGCGCCCCATGACAACCACCCCGCGGACCAGCATGGCGAGCGTCGCCAAGGCCGCGAGGACGATGAAGAGCGCGATGATTCCGGTAGGCATGACCGGGATTTAAGTATCCGCGAAGAAGAAACCAGACGGGAGTCGGTCTTTTTCGAGGTCCGCGACGAGCGCGGCGGGATCAACGCCGCGGGCGCGCAGCTCGGCGAGGCTCGCGCCATCGCGCTTGGCCAGCCGACGGCCGTCGGGTCCGGCGATCAGCCGGTGGTGGCGGTAGGTCGGCTCCGCCAGATTGAGCAGGGCGCGGAGGAGCCGCTGCACGTCCGTCGCGTGGAATAGGTCGCGGCCGCGGATGACATGGGTGATCCCGTCCGCCGCGTCGTCGAGGGTGACGGCGAGTTGGTAGGAGGTGGGCGCGTCCTTGCGGGCGAGGATCACGTCGCCGTGGGCGCACGGGTCTGCCTCGATCCAGCCGGCCTCCTCGTCGAACCACCGGAGTGGGCCGGCGCGGGCCGCGGCTTCGCTCATGTCGAGCCGCCACGCGTGCGGCTCGCGCGCGAGCCGCCCGGTGCACTCGGCGGGCGACAAGCGGCGGCAGGTGCCCGGGTAGAGCGCGCCGCCGGGGCCGTGCGGGGCGGAGGCGGACGCGGCGATGTCCGCGCGGGTGCAGAAGCAGGGGTAGAGCAGGCCCCGCTCCCGCAACGCGTCGAGCGCGGCGCAGTGCGCTGGCAACCGCATCGATTGCACGATCGGCTCGCCGTCCCAGTCAATCCCGGCCCAGTCCAGGTCGTCCAGGATCGCCGCCACGTGCTCGGCGCGCGCGCGGCCGGGGTCTATGTCCTCGATGCGCAGGCGGAACGCCGCACCTTGGCGGCGCGCCCAGCCGCGGGCCAGCGCGGCTGAATAGAGGTGGCCGAGGTGCAGCGGCCCCGTCGGGCTCGGCGCGAAGCGGGTCGCGGTCACCCCGCCGGCGCGCCGGACGCTTGACGCGAACAAATCGGGACGGCAGTCATGAGCCCGTCATAGCTGGTCGGCAGTTATGGCGAACAGAAGCGGGGAGGCCCGGGTGCCCCCACGCTCCTGAGTGCGACGGGACGCGGCGGCGCCGGGGCGGTTCTCACCGCGCCGGGAGCTTTGTTCGCAGCCCATGTACCACCCCGACGTCCTCCGCCATCCCGAAAGCTGCCCCGCCCTCGTGCTCAACGCGGACTATACGCCGCTGAGCTATTATCCCTTGAGCCTGTGGCCGTGGCAGACGGCGGTCAAGGCGGTGTTCCTCGAGCGGGTGGACATCGTCTCCTGCTACGACCGGCGCGTCCATTCGCCGACGCGGAGCATGGCGATCCCGAGCGTCATCGCGCTGCGCCAGTACGTGAAGCCGTCCGAATATCCGGCCTTCACCCGCTTCAACCTGTTTCTGCGCGACCGCTTCGCCTGCCAGTACTGCGGGCGGCCGGACGTGGAGCTGACCTTCGACCACGTCCGCCCGCGAGCCTACGGCGGGCGGACCACTTGGGAGAACATCGTCACCGCCTGCGCGCCGTGCAACCTGCGCAAGGGCGGCCGCACCCCGGCGGAAGCGCACATGCCGCTGCCGCACCGCCCGCATCGGCCGACGAGCTGGGAGCTGCAGGATCACGGCCGGAGCTTCCCGCCGAACCACCTGCACGAGAGCTGGCGGGACTATCTATACTGGGATGTAGAGCTGGAGGCTTAGGGCGCGAGCCCACCACTAGCTTCCCCAGAAATTTGGGAGAGGAACACCCTCAGTCCGCCGCGCTATCGACTTCCCCTCCCGGCTTTCCGGGAAAGGTCAGGGGTGGGCTCTTCTTCTTGCCCCGGAAACGCGGGCGTGTCGGGGCGTTCCCCTCCCATGACCATCCCCGCCCCCCTCGCCCAGAACCCCGACGTCCGCTTCCTCGGCGCGTTGCTCGGCGACGCGATCCGCGAGGCGGAGGGCGAGGCGGTGTTCCGCCGCATCGAGTATATCCGCTCCGCCGCTGTGGACCGCGCGCGCGGCGCGGCGGGGGCCGACGCCGTCGACCCGGGGCTCCGCGCGCTGAGCTTGGACGAGACGCTCGCCTTCAACCGCGGCTTCATGCTCTTCTCGCTCCTCGCCAACCTCGCGGAGGACCGGCAGGGCGCTGCGTCCGAGCCGGGCAGCGGCTTCGCCGCGGCGCTGGAGCGGCTGGAGGGCGAGGGTATCGGCCGGGAACAGGTCCGCGAGTTCCTGGCCGGCGCCCTCGTCGCCCCTGTGCTCACCGCGCACCCGACAGAGGTGCGGCGCAAGACCGTGCTCGACCACCGGCAGGCCATCGCCGAGCTGATGGAATTGCGCGACAACGGGGAGGAGGAGACCCCGACCGGCGAGCCCGTCGAAGACGCCATCCGCCGCCAAGTCGCACTCCTCTGGCGCACCCGCCCGCTGCGGCGCGAGCGGCTGTTCGTCGCCGACGAGGTCGCGGTCGCCTTGTCCTTCCAGCGCGAGGTGTTCCTGCCGGTAATTCCCGCGCTGCTCCGCCGCTGGGAGCGCGCGCTCGGCGGCGAGGTCCCCGCCTTTCTCCGCCTCGGCAACTGGATCGGCGGCGACCGCGACGGCAACCCTTACGTCGACGCCGACACGCTGGGCGCGAGCCTGCGCGGCGGGGCCGAAGGGGCGCTTTCCTTCTACCTCGACCAGCTGCACGCGCTCGGCGCGGACCTGTCGATCTCGGCGGAGCTGGCCGATGTGCCGGCGGAAGTGCTCGCGCTCGCGGACGCCGCTGGCGATCCCTCCCCCGCCCGCGCCGACGAGCCCTATCGCCGCGCCCTGTCCGGCATCTACGCGCGGCTCGCCGCCACCTACCGCGCCATCATCGGCCGCGATCCGCCGCGCCCTTCCCCGCTGCCCGGCGAGCCCTACCCGGACGCCAGCGCGCTGCACGCCGACCTCCTCACGGTATCGCGCGGGCTGGGGCCGCTCGGCGGCGGCGCGTTGGCGCGGCTGGCCAAGGCGGTGGAATGCTTTGGCTTCCACCTCGCCGCGCTCGACCTCCGCCAGAACAGCGCGGTGCACGAGCGCACGGTAGCCGAGCTGCTCAGCGTAGCTGGCGCGCATCCCGACTATCTCTCACTCGACGAGAACGCCCGCGTGGCGCTGCTCCGCGGCGAACTGCAGCACCGCCGCCCGTTGGCGAGCCCGCACGTCGTCTACGGCGAGGAAACGACGAAGGAGCTCTTGATCTTTCGCGCCGCCGCCGACGCCCGGCGGAGCTACGGCGCAGCCGCGATCACCACCGCCATCATGAGCAAGGCGGAGTCGGTGTCGGACCTGCTGGAAGTTCACCTGCTGCTGAAGGAAGCCGGCCTCGTCTCCCCCGACGGCCAGGACGTCATGGTCGTCCCCCTGTTCGAGACGATCGGCGACCTCGAACGCGGCCCCGCCATCATGCGCGCCTACCTGTCCCTCCCCGAGGTCCGCGCCGCGGCGACTTCGCGCGGCTTCCAGGAAGTGATGATCGGCTACTCCGACTCCAACAAGGACGGCGGCTATCTCACCTCCATCTGGAGCCTCTACCGCGCGAGCCTCGCGCTCGAGCCCGTGTTTGACGAGGCGGGCGTGCGGATGCAGCTGTTCCACGGCCGCGGCGGCGCCGTCGGCCGCGGCGGCGGCTCGGCGTTCCTGGCCATCCTGGCGCAGCCGCCCGGCACCGTCGGCGGCCGCATTCGCATCACCGAACAAGGCGAAGTAATCGCCGCAAAATACGGCTCGCCGGAGAGCGCCGCCGCGAACCTGGAGGCGATGGCGTCGGCCACGCTCCTGTCCTCGCTCCTCCCCGACCGCGCCGGCTCCAACGCGCGCGCCGACGAGATGGCGGTGATGGACGAGCTTTCCGCCGCCGCCTTCCGCGCCTATCGCGGGCTCGTCTATGACACGCCCGGCTTCAAGGACTTCTTCCGCGCGATGACCCCCATCCGCGAGATCGCTGAGCTCAAGATCGGCTCGCGCCCCGCCTCGCGCACCAGCTCCGACCAAATTGAGGACCTGCGCGCCATCCCCTGGGTATTTAGCTGGGCGCAGGCGCGCACCATGCTGCCTGGCTGGTACGGCGTCGGCGACGCCCTACACGCCTATCCCCACAAGGCCCGCCTCGCCGCAATGGCCGCCGAATGGCCGTTCCTCCAGGCCGCGCTCGCCAACCTGGAGATGGTGCTCGCCAAGTCCGACATGCGCATCGCGGCGGAATACGCCGGGCTGGTCGAGGACGAGGACCTCCGGTCGGCGATCTTCGGCCGCATCCGCGACGGCTGGGAGCGCACCCGCGACGCGGTGCTGGCGGTTACGGGGCAGAGCCGCCTGCTCGAGCGCCAGCCGCGCGTGGAGGCCTCCATCCGCCTCCGCCTTCCCTACCTCGAGCCGCTCAACCTCCTCCAAATCGAGCTCCTCCGCCGCCACCGCGCCGGCAAGGCCGACCCGCGGGTGCGCGAGGGGATTCAGCTGTCGATCAACGCGATCGCGACGGGGCTGAGGAACAGCGGGTAAGGAGGGGCTAGTCGGCCCTCACCCCTGCCCGATGCAGAAGGCGCTGAACTTGTTGCCGTCCGGGTCGCGGAAGTACGCGCCGTAGAAGCCCATTGCCGGGTCACCGCGCGGCCCCGGCTCGCCCTCGTCGCTCGCGCCGAGCGCCAGCGCGCGGGCGTGGAGGCCGTCCACCGCCGCGCGGTCCGGCAGCTGCAGCCCGGTCATCGGGCCGTTGCCCGGCCGTGCTTCGCCACCGTCGAACGGCCGGCAGAGCATCAGCATCGGCTGCTCCATGTCCCGGCCGTAGCCGGTGAAATACTGCCCCTCGTCCTCCTGGAACAGCCGCTTCGCGCCGACCTCGGCCAGCAGCGCATCGTAAAAGGCGCGCGCCCGCTCGACGTCGTTGGTGCCCACCGTCACGTAACCGATCATATCTCCCCCTCCTTGGTCGAACCTCAACAATCGCCCAACCGCCGCCCCGTGATCTCGGCGCGCGACGTGATCGCCGCCCCCGGCGGCAGCCCCGGCCCGCCGCCGGTAATCCGCGAGTCGGTGACGAGCCGGTAGCTCGTGCCGCTGTAATCGCCCGCCATCGTCATGCTCATCCGCGCCGGCTGGCCGGGCACCGCGCAGTTCACCGCCGCGTCGATCTTGCCGCCGGACATCGCGAAGCGGTCGTAGGTGCAGCCCTGCGGCTGGTCGCCGGCGAAGATGTTGGCGTCCGGGTTCGCCGCCTGCTCTTTCGAGATGCACGCCACGTTGGTGCGGCCTTCCGCGAGCGGGTTCGCGCCCTGCGGCAGCGGCACGCCGCCGAGCTTGGCGTCCGACACCTTGATGGTCGTCTCCCACCGGCCGGGCTCGAGTTCGACCTTCTCCGCCTCTTTGCGCGCCTCCACCTGGGTGATGTTCCCGTCGCCATCCGCGTCCGCCCCGCCGCCTCCGCAGGCGGCGAGCAGCAGCGCGAGGGCGGGTGCGGCGGCCCTCACTGGCCCGATCCCTGCGCCGCCCCGCCGCGGCCGAGCAGGTCTATCACCGCCACCGTCATCGCTTCCACGCCCGTCCGCACTGACGGCTCCGGCGCGATCTTGAAGATTGGCGAATGGTGCGACGGCACCGGCGGCCCGCCGTTCTTCGCCGCCTGGATCGTCGCCAGCGGCGTCCCCCCGACCGCGAAATAGTATCCCTTCACACCATGCCGCGGCTCGACGAAGGCGGCGAAGTCCTCCGCCCCCATCCCCATCTGCTCGAACGGGATGAACGCCTGCGCGCCGAGGTCGCGCACCATCGCCGCGTTCAGCCGGCGCGCGGTGGCTTGGTCGTTGATGGTGGTCGGCGTCCCCTCCACCACCTTGACCTCCGGCAGCTTGTTCTCCGGCAGCCCGTTCAGCCGCCCGACGCCATCCGCTACCCGCTTGATCGAGGACAGCAGGAAGGCCCGCGTCTCCTCGTCGTTGGCGCGCACGGTGACCTGCAGGTCCGCGCGGTCGGAGATGATGTTGTGCTTGGTCCCCGAATGGAAGGAGCCGACCGTGATGACGGCCGGCTTCAGCGGGCTCCGCTCGCGGGACACGATCCCCTGCAGCGCCTGGACGATCTGCGACCCGATGTAGACCGGGTCCTTGCCCGTGTTCGGGCTGGCCCCGTGCGCCCCCACCCCGTGCACGGTGATATCCACGCTGTCCGACGAGGAGTACTGGATGCCTTCGGACGCCGAAACCGTGCCCGCCGGCTGCTGGCTGTTGACGTGGAACGCGAGCGCGACCTCCGGCTTCGGGAAGCGCGTGTAGAGCCCGTCTGCCACCATTGCGCGAGCACCACCCACCCGCTCCTCGGCGGGTTGAACCACGAACACCACCGTGCCGGCCCAGCGGTCCTTCATCGCCGCCAGGCGCTTGGCGGTGCCGTAGAGCGCGGTGATGTGCACGTCGTGCCCGCAGGCGTGCATCACCGGATTCTCGACGCCGTCCGCCCCCACCTGCCGCACGCGGGAGCTGTTGGGCAGCCCGCTCTTCTCCTCCACCGGCAGCCCGTCCATGTCCGCCCGGACGAGGACGGTGGGGCCGGCCCCGTTGCGCAGCACGCCGACCACGCCGGTGCCGCCCACCCTCTCCGTCACTTGCATCCCGGGCACGCGCCGCAGCTCGGCCGCCATGCGCGCGGCGGTCTTGACCTCCTTGAAGGAGAGTTCGGGATTGCGGTGGAAATGGTCCCACAGCTGGCCCAGCTCGCGGTCGTAATCGGCCTTGATCGCGGCGCGGAGGTTGGGATCGGGGGCAGCGACGGCGGGGGAGGCGATGGCGAGGAGGGGCAGCAGGACGAGGGCGCGCATGGGCGGGGCTCCTGTGGACGATGCGGAACTGGGGTCCCACCGATCCTAACCGTTCGGGCTGAGCTTGTCGAAGCCCTCCCCTTCAGCTTGCCCTATTGGTCGCTCGCGCGCAGGGTGCGCGCGTGAAAGTTATGCGACCCGAGCCGGACATCCCGCGTCCTCGCCGTCTGGCGAACGCAGCGACCGACGCGCGCTGGCTCGCTGAAAACGCCGACGCGCTTACCGCTTTAAACCGTTACGTCGCAGCGAATGGCCTTCCGCTGGCCTCTGCTCGTCTGTTCTAACGCAATAGAGGTCGCAGAACGACGGCCCATCAAGACTTTGTCAGTCACTCGCTAAGCGGCTTAGCGTCGTCCTTACCCCGCCAGCGCCGCCACAAGCCGCTCCTCGTCCTCTTGCGTGTTGTACAGGTGCGGTGTGATCCGCATCCGCTCGCCGCGCAGGCTGACGTGGACTTGGGCGGCCGCCAGCCGCTCGCCCAGTTCCTCCGGCCAGCCGCCATCGCGCGTCACCGACAGGAAGTGCGGCGCGCGCTCCGCGGCGGGGGCGGCGCGAATGCCTTGCTCGCCCAGGCGCGCGGCAAGGCGGGCCGTGACCTCGCCCAGCGTTTCGGCGATGCCGGCCGGGGTCCAGGCGGCGAGCTGGTCCAGCGCGACCGCCAGCGCCGGCAGCAGCGCGAAGTTGGCGCGCTCGCCCATGTCGAAGCGGCGGGCGCCGGGCTCCCAACCCTCTTGGTAAGGGATCAGACGGCGGAAATCGCGCGCCCCTTCCCGCGCCGACCAACCCTGCTCCAGCGGCTCGCCGCCGTGGTGCCGCGGCGCGGCGTGGAGCAGGCCCAGCGCGTAGGGCCCGAACAGCCATTTATAGCTCGCGGCGACCAGGAAGTCGGGGTCCACCGACGCGAGGTCGAGCGGCAGCGCACCGAGCGACTGGGTGGCGTCCACCACTAGCGCCGCGCCCGCCGCGCGGCAGCGCGCACCCACCGCCGCCAGGTCGACAATGCCGCCGTCCGTCCAGTGGACGTGGGGCGAGAAGACGACCGCCGTTCCGTCGGTGATCGCGTCGAGCAGCGCGGGCGTCCACCCGCCGGCGGCCGGGCGCTCCACCGTGACCAGCTCCGCGCCCGCTTCCCCCGCCAGCCGCATCGCCGCAAGCGCGACAGACGGGAAGTCGCCGGCGAGCACCACGACCCGCTGGCCCCGCGCCACGCGCAGGTTCCGCGCGGCGACCGCCAATCCGTAGGACACGGCGGGCACGAAGGCGACGTTGTCCGGAGCGGTCCCCAGCAGCCGCCCGGCGCTCCCGCGCACCCGCTCCACCTCGTCGAAGAAGTCGGCCGCGCCGATCTCCCACGGCGCGAGCTTGCGCCGGAGCCCCGCCGCCCCCGCCTCCGCCGCGGCGCGGAGCAGCGGGCTCATCTTGGCGCAGTCGAAATAGGCGACCTCGCGCGGGACGGCGAACAGGTGGCGCTGGTTGGGAAGCATTGAAGGAGCTTAGAGCCGCGCCGCCGCGCCGCAAGCGGGCGCGGGCGGCGCGGCGGAGGGCGGGGCCAGCGGGACCGTAGCGCCCCGCCGGCAGGCATCAGGCGCGCGGTTCGTCGAAGAAGTCGACGCGGCCCGTGTCCAAGTCGTAATAAGCCCCGACCACCTTCACCCGGCCCGCGCGCTGCGGCTCGAGCAGGATGGGCTCGGCCGCGGTGCGCAGCCGCTCGACCTGCCGACTGACGTTGGCGCGGATCGCCTGCTCCGTCCGGTTGCCCGGCCGACCGCGGGAAGACAGCACCGCGGGGACGATCGGCTCGATCATGCGGCCGATAGCGCCGGGGAAGGTCGCGTTCTTGTCGACCACGTCCATCGCCGCCTTCACCGCGCCGCACTCCTCGTGGCCCATGACCACGACGAGGGGCACGCCGAGCACGCCCACGGCGAACTCGACGGAGCCGAGCGCGACGGTGTCCACCGTGTTGCCGGCGTTGCGGACGATGAACAGCTCGCCCAGGCCGCGGCCGAACAGCACCTCCGGGGGCACGCGGCTGTCCGAACAGGAGACGTAGGCGGCGAAGGGCGCCTGCCCCTTGGCGAGCGCTAGGCGGCGGGCGCCGCCGACGTCGGCCTCGTAGGGACGGTCGGCGAGGAAGTCGCGGTTGCCCTGCTTCAGCAGCTCCAGCGCCTGGTCGGGGGTCAACGCGCTCTTGCCGTCGCGCGTGGGCGCGGTCTGGTAGCGGCGGGCGGCGGTCCGCCCGGTCGGCTGGCGCTGCGCCAGCGCGGCGGCCGGCGCGGCGGCGAGCGCCCCGGCGGCGAGCAGGGCGGAACGGCGGGTCAGATCGGTCATGGTTGCTCCCTGTGGTCTCGGTTCGCCGAGCCGCGGGAGCCGACACGGGGACGGAGGACGCCGGACCCTGTCGCCGAGCCGCCGCGGCCCGGTGCGGTCCGACATCACGGTTGGTGAGCCGTCAGAGGGGCCCGGCCCGCACGGCCAGCGATCTAGTCGCGCCGCCCGCTCGGGTCAACGGACCCGCGCTTTTTCCGCTGTCCTACAACCCCGCCCATCGCGTATCGGTCGACCCGGCTCTTTTCACCTTGCATCCTACCTGCCCGCGCGCCTTCGCCGCGGTGCGTCCCCGAGCGCTCCGGGGCAGGCGAGCGCCCCCGCGCGAGAACTCGGGAATTTCATTTCACCCGGGACCTTCGGGACCTTCGTCCCAGAACGGGACGCGCGCGCCCCGGTCCGCGCGCGCTGGCGTCCCGCGCGCGCGCGCCCCATATCCCACCCATGGCCATCGCGATCCGCACGGGGCTCGCCGAACCCGAGACCGGCACCGACTTCGTCCCTCACCGCCCGCAGCGCCCGCCCAAGGCGGAAGGCGGCAAGACCTTCCGGATCGTATCCGAATATCAGCCGTCCGGCGACCAGCCGACCGCGATCGCGGAGCTGGTCGAGCAGGTCGAAGGCGGCGAGCAGACGCAGGTGCTGCTCGGCGTCACCGGCTCCGGCAAGACCTTCACCATGGCCAAGGTGATCGAAGCGGTGCAGCGCCCCGCCTTAATTCTTGCGCCCAACAAGATCCTCGCCGCCCAGCTTTACGGCGAGTTCAAGAGCTTCTTCCCGGACAACGCGGTCGAGTTCTTCGTCTCCTACTACGATTATTACCAGCCGGAGGCCTACGTCCCGCGCTCGGACACCTACATCGAGAAGGAGAGCTCGATCAACGAGGGCATCGACCGGATGCGCCACTCGGCCACCCGCTCGCTGCTCGAGCGCGACGACGTGATTATCGTGGCCTCCGTGTCGTGCCTTTACGGCATCGGCTCGGTCGAAACCTACTCGTCGATGATTTTCGACATCAGGAAGGGCGACACCGTCGACAGCCGCGAGCTGATCCGCAAGCTGGTTGCATTGCAATATAAGCGCAACGACGCCGCCTTCGTCCGCGGCAATTTCCGCGTCCGCGGCGACAGCCTGGAGATCTTCCCCTCGCACTACGAGGACAGCGCCTGGCGCGTCACCTTCTTCGGCGACGAGATCGAGGAGATCGCCGAGTTCGACCCGCTGACCGGCAAAAAGAGCGCTTCGCTCCCGAAGATCCGCGTCTACGCCAACTCGCACTACGTTACCCCCGGCCCCACGATGAAGCAGGCGACGGAGGCGATCCGCCACGAGCTCACCGAGCGGCTCAAGGAGATGGTCGCCGAGGGCCGCCTGCTGGAGGCGCAGCGCCTAGAGCAGCGCACCAACTTCGACCTGGAGATGATCGCCGCCACCGGATCGTGCGCGGGCATCGAGAACTACTCGCGCTTCCTCACCGGCCGCCTCCCCGGCGAGCCGCCGCCCACCCTTTTCGAGTATCTGCCAGAGAACGCACTACTGTTCGTCGACGAGAGCCACCAGACGGTACCCCAGGTCGGCGGTATGGCGCGCGGCGACCACCGGCGGAAACTCACCCTCGCCGAATACGGCTTCCGCCTCCCCTCCTGCATCGACAACCGGCCGCTGCGCTTCAACGAATGGGACGCGATGCGCCCGCAGACGGTGGCCGTCTCCGCCACCCCTGGCGGCTGGGAGATGAACGAGACGGGCGGCGCCTTCGCCGAGCAGGTGATCCGCCCCACCGGCCTGATCGACCCGCCCGTCGAGATCCGCCCGATCGAGAGCCAAGTCGACGATCTGATTCACGAGGCGAAGCTGGTCGCGGGCAAGGGCTACCGCTCGCTCGTCACCACGCTTACCAAGCGGATGGCGGAGGACCTCACCGAATATCTCCACGAGGCGGGCCTGCGCGTCCGCTACATGCACTCGGACGTCGAGACCCTGGAGCGCATCGAGCTGATCCGCGACCTGCGCTTGGGCGTCTACGACGTGCTCGTCGGCATCAACCTGCTCCGCGAGGGCCTCGACATCCCCGAGTGCGGGCTGGTCGCGATCTTGGACGCGGACAAGGAAGGCTTCCTCCGCTCGGAAACGTCGCTCATCCAGACGATCGGCCGCGCCGCGCGCAACGCCGAGGGCCGCGTGATCCTCTACGCCGACAGCGTCACCGGCTCCATGGAGCGCGCGCTCCGCGAGACGGACCGCCGCCGCGAGAAGCAGCTGGAGTACAACCAGCTCCATGGCATCACGCCCGAGAGCGTCAAGCGCGGCATCGCCGACATTATCGCCCACGTCTCCACCCGCGACGGCGTGGTGATCGACACGGGCGTGGAGGACCGCCCGCACATGGTCGGGCACAACCTCCGCGCCTACATCGAGGATTTGGAGAAGAAGATGCGGAAAGCCGCCGCCGACCTCGAGTTCGAGGAAGCCGGCCGCCTGCGCGACGAGATCCGCTCGCTCGAGAACGACGAGCTCGGCCTGCCCCCGCAGCAGCGCCGCGCGCCCGTGATGGGCAACGCGACCAGCGGCAAGCCCGGCACCCGCGCCACCCGCGGCCAGAAGGCGCGCGCGGCGCGGGCGCAGAAGCAGGCGCGGGGCGGGGGGCGGTGATGCGCGTTCCGTCGCCGACATTGATGGGTTAAGGAAGCGCGATGGCCACCGCCTCCTTGTCCCCCGCCCGCCAGTCGGCGGTGAGCTTGGCGTTGTTCGCCTCCGTCGCGCTGGCGTGGCTGGGGCTGCACGTCTGGGGCGTGTTCTTCTGGCGCTGGACCGCGGCCGGGGCGCTGCTCGCTCCGCTCATCGTCGCGGTCCAGACCTGGCTCAACGTCGGTCTGTTCATCGTTGCGCACGACTGCATGCACGGCTCCTTCGCTCCCGGCCGCCCGACGTTGAACCGCTGGGTGGGGCGCGTCGTGCTGCTCGTCTACGCGGGCTTCTCCTTCGACAAGCTGCGCGAGAAGCACTTCCTGCACCACAAGCACCCCGGCTCCCCGGACGACCCCGATTTCCACGCGGATGCTCCCACCCGCTTCTGGCCGTGGTACGTGTCCTTCTTCCGCCGCTACTTCGGCTGGCGCGAGTTCGGGCTGCTGGCCGTGCTGCTCTGGTCCTACATCCTGTTGCTCGGTGCGAACCCGGCGAACGCGCTGCTCTTCTGGGGCGTGCCGGCGATCCTGTCGTCGTTCCAGCTCTTCTACTTCGGCACCTACCTGCCGCACCGGCACGAGGAGGTCTCGCAGGCCGGTTTCAAAGACCGCCATAACGCGCGAACCAACGATTACCCTTGGCTGGTCTCGCTGCTCACCTGCTTCCACTTCGGCTACCATCACGAGCACCACGCGCGCCCCAACCTGCCCTGGTGGCGGCTGCCGAGCGCGCGCGGGCTGACCTAGGCGAGCGCGGCCTCGACGAGGTCCGCCGCGCGCTCGACGCCGCCGGCCGCCGCGACTTCCGCGCCCAGTGCGCGCGCGCGCTCCCGGTAGGACGGTTCGCCTTGCACCCGCTCCATTGCGCGGGCGACGCGGTCGGGCGTGATGCCGCGCCACAGCACCTCCCCCGCGCCCGCGCGCTTCAGCCGCGCGGCGGTGGCGGGCTGCTCGAACGCTAGGGGCAGCGCGACGAGCGGCGTCCCGGCGGCGAGCGCGTCCAGCACCGTGTTGAACCCGGCGTGCGTGACGGCGAGGCTCGCGCGGCGCAGCACCGCCCCCTGGTCCACCCAAGGCCGCACGACGGGGTCGCCCGGCAGCCGCGTTGCGTCCTCCGGCGCGAGCTTGCCGCCGTGGGCGATGAGCAGACGCAGATCGAGCCGGCGGCACGCTTCCGCCACCGCGCCGAACAGCGCGGCGCGCGAGCCCTGCAGGGTGCCGAGCGAGCAGTAGACGAGCGGGCGTCCATCGTCGGGAGGCAAGTCGGAACCCTCGCCGACCGGCGCGGCGCGCCACGGGCCGAGGTAGTGGAACCCCGGATCGAGCGCGCGGCGCGGGAAGTCGAGCCCGCGCACCGCTTGGGCGAGCTGGACCGGCGCGAAGAAGTCTTCCGCCCGACGGCGGACGGGGATGCCCTGCCCGTCGCAATGTTCGACGAGCACGCGCTCGATCGGCCGCATGAGGAGGCGCGACACTCGGTAACCGCCGCGATTGAGCCAGCGGCCGTAGGCGCTGCCCCGCCAAGCCCAGGGGACGTAGGGCGGCGGAACGTCGGGCTCGCGGTTGATCGGCAGGCCGGTGGCGGTGGTGACAAAGGGCAGCCGCAGCGCCTCGGCAATCAGGCCGCCGGCGGGCTCCATCTGGTCGGCGATCAAGCCGTCCACCCGCAACTCACGCAGCGCGGCCGGAAGCTCGGTGGCGAGCATGGCGGTGGTCGCTGCCACGTCGTCGATCATCGCGCGGACACCGCGGAGTGAGCCGAGCCGCGCCATGCGCCCGGTGACAGCGTCCAGGCTGCCGAGCGGGTGGCTGGCCGCGCCCACCGCGCGGAAGCCGATGCCCCGTTCGCCCGTCGACGCGAGGCGCGCAACGTCCGCTTGATGGACGAAGGTCAGCCGGTGGCCGCGGGCGGCGAGCGCGCGCGCCAGCGCGAGCAGGGGGAGGAAGTGGCCGGGCAGCGGCGGCGCGATGACGGCGAAGTGGGCCAGCGGACGTTCCCGACGAGGACGGCGACGGCCTAGCCGAGCCCGCGTCCCGCGCCTAGCGGCGGTTGCCCGCGCCGGTTCCGCCCGCCATAGTGCGCCCATGCCCTCCCCCCGCCTCCTGGTCGCCCTGCTGGCCCTGCCCTTCGCGCTAGGCGCCTCGTCCTGCGCGTCCGACCGCCAGTTCGAACCGGAGCCCGCCAACGTCGCGGTCGCTGCGCCTGCCCCCGTCCTGCCGCGCTCCGCGCCGCCGATCTCCGCCGCGCCTGCGCCCGGTTGGGAAGACGCGCCGCTCACGCCGGGCGATTGGACCTACGCGGACGGGCGCGCCGCCTTCGCCGGCGACTTCGCGATGCGCTGTGACCGCGCGGCCGGCCGCGTGCTGCTGGAGCGCGCGGGCGCGTCGCGGCTCGACGTCAGCACCAGCGCGGGCGCGCAGAGCTTGCCGGCTCCCGGCGGCACCGCGGCGGCGCCCTCCCGCGACCCGTTCCTCGACGCGATCGCCTTCAGCCGCGGGCGCTTCGCTGTCGCCTCGCCGGGACTGCCGACCTTGATCGTACCCGCTCATGCGGAGCCGGCGCGGGTGATCGAGGACTGCCGGGCGGGGTAGGATCGGCTAAGTCGGGCGCGGCGCGCCGATCGTTTCGCGCAAGAAGCGCGCCAGGCGTTCGCGATAGGTGCGGCCGCGCAGGCCCGACGCTTCGGCGTGGTCCGCACCCGGCACGATCCACAGCCGCTTACGCCCCGGCGCGGCGGCGAAGATCGCGCGCGTTTCGGCGGGCGGCGTGGATCGGTCGTCGGCTCCGCCGATCACGAACAACGGTCCGCGGTAGCGCCGTACGGCGCTCAAAGGGGAGAATTGCCCGGGCCAAGCGCCGAAGCGAGGCAGCGATTGAAAGCTAAGCAGCGGCTCGAGGAAATGGGCGGGCGCCGCCGCCGTGCGCGCGGCGATGCGGTTGCGGATCGCGCGACGGATGTCGGGGTAGACCGCTTGCAGCACCAGCGCGTCGGCCAGCAGGGGTCCGTCCGTACCGAGCAGTGCCGCCGCACCGCCCAGCGACACGCCGACCACGGCAATCGGGGCATTGCAACGTCTCCGCTTCAGCCAACGCAGGCCCGCTGCGGCGTCGCGGGACTCGTGCAACCCGAAGCTGCGCTCGGCCAGTGCCGACTCGCCGTGGCCCCGCAGGTCGATGGTCAGCACGCCGTAGCCTTGCCCAGCCAACCAGCTAGCGTTGTCCACGAACATGGCCCGCGACGCGTCAAGTCCGTGCAGGAGCAGGACCGCGGGTCCGTCCTCGGCGCCTCCGGGCCAGTAGGTTCCGGCGATCCGCGCGCCGTCGCCGCTGATGAGCGAAACGTTCCGCGCCGGGAACGGAGGGCTCGAGACGTTGACGGACGTGGGCCGCGTCACGAGAGAGCCGAACGCCCAGCTCGCTCCCGCTCCCGCCAGCAGGCACGCCAGCAAGGCGATCAGCGCCGGTACGTGCCGGCCCACCAGCTTCTCCCGTCGCGTTTCACGGCAACTCAGCTCTCCACCACCGCCACGGCGAACCCGTCCCAGCCCTTCGCTCCGACAGTCTGGATCGCCGTCCCGCTCAGCCGCGGCTCGGCGGCGAGCAGGTCGAAGGTGCGGCGTATGCCCCGGACGCGCGGGTCGGGGTCGTTCGGGCCGGCGACCGCGCCGCCGCGCACGACGTTGTCGAGGACGATCACCGCGCCCGGGCGGGAAAGGCGGAGCGCCCAGCGAAGATACTCCGCGCTGCTCTCCTTGTCGGCGTCGTTGAAGAACAGGTCGAAGGGGGCGAGGCCGTCCGCCTCCACCCCCGGCAGGAGGTCGAGCGCGGGAGCGATGCGGAGATCGATCGGGGGCGCCGACGCGGCGCGCTCCAGATTAGCGCGGGCGACTTCGGCGCGGCGCGGATCGACCTCCAATGTCATTAACAGTCCGTCGGGTGGAAGCGCGGTAGAGGTGGATGGTGGAGTAGCCGCCGAGCGTTTCGATCTCGAGCACGCGCCGCGCGCCGCACATCCGCGCGAGTAGGTGAAGCAGCCGGCCCTGCGGAGGCGGTACGTCGTGCGACGGGAGGCCCGCGGCGGCGTTGGCGAGGAGCGCGGCCTCCAGGGCCTCGTCGGCGGGGACGAGCTTGTCTTCAACGTAGCGGTCAACCGCGGCCCAGGCTGCTCCATCGACGTTCCCTCTCCGTTCGCCGCTTAGCTCTTGCGCGACGCCGCATGGAGCGCCATGTTCCCGGTCGTCGTCAACAAAGCGAAAGGAGGTGATCCGATGTCTCATGGTTCAGCTAGTGTGTCGGTTCAGTTCGTTCGGGAGCTGCGCGCCTAACCAGCGCTCCATGGCTCCCGGGCTGGAACGCTCCGGCCGCTGACCATGTTCGGAGGCCGTCGGTGGGAGACCACCGGCGGCCTTCTTCACGTCCGGACCCCGGAACGACGTGCTGCGGAATGCCGTTGAAAGAGTTGCCCCGCTGACTGGAGTCGCGATCATGGACGATCAGCCAACACGCCAAAATCCTTCCTCGCCCGAGCCGCTACCCGACCCTGCGGGAGCATCTGACGCGGGGCTGCCCCACGCGCATCCCGCGGCGGAGGCGACGAACGCCGATCCGCCGCCGGTGACTGACTCGACCGGCGACGCGACCGCCGCGGCGGAGCGAGCGCGCTAAGCGCCGCCTTTCCCGTACGCCGGGCAAAAGAAAAGGGCGGGGAGCCTTAGCTCCCCGCCCTCGCTTGTTCACGCTATCCGCGGCTCACCGGCAGCGCGCGTTGCCGCGCTGGATGGCGCGGCCGGCGGGCGCGCCCGCCGCGCCGCCGACGATGGCACCCACCGTGCGGTCACCGCGGCCGGCAATCGCCCGGCCGGCGAGCGCGCCCACGCCGCCGCCGACCAGCAGGCCAGTGGTGCCGTTCGGC
>CADCVW010000042.1 GCA_902806235.1 uncultured Sphingomonadaceae bacterium
CAGGGGCCGGCCGAGCGGCTGCGCCTTGCGCTGGGCGACGGGAGCATCAAGCCGCTCGGCGAGGGTTGGACCTATTCGGTCGTGCCGGCCGCGGTCGGCGATCCGCCGCGCGCGCCGTGGGACAGCCATGCCGGCGTCGCTACCATCTACAATGCGATGATCGCTCCGCTCGGGCGTTACGGGCTGAAGGGCGCAGCCTGGTATCAGGGCGAGTCCGATGTCGGCGTGCCGGGCTATGCCGGGCGGCTGGCGGCGATGATGAGGAGCTGGCGCGGCCAGTTCGCCGCTCCGCAACTCCCGTTCCTGATCGTCAGCCTCGCCAATTATGGGCGACCACAAGCGGCGCCCGGCGCGAGCGGCTGGGCGGACCTGCGGCTGGTCATGACGGCGATCAATGAGGTGAGCGCGGTGGCGGACCGGCAGATCGCCGGGCTGGAGACGGTGCGGGCGCGGCTGGGAAGCTAAGCGTCGATCGCCAGCAGCGCCGCCGCGTGCGCCTTGGCGTTCTCCACATAATGCGCGACGCCCAGCCGGTGGCCGGCGAGCTCCGCTTCGCTCAGGTCGCGCAGGTGCTTCGCCGGGCGGCCCGCCCACAGCTGCCCGCCCGCGACCCGCTTGCCCGGGGTGAGCATCGCGCCCGCGGCGAGCATGCCGCCGCCCTCCACCTCGCAATCGTCCATGACGATTGCCCCTAAGCCGACGAACGCGCGGTCGCGGAGCGTGCAGCCGTGGAGCATCGCCATGTGGCCGACGAGCACGTCCGCGCCGATCAGCGTGGGGCGGCCGCCCGGCATCCCGTCCGGCCGCGGCGCGTCGCAGTGGATCACGGTGCCGTCCTGAATATTCGAGCGGGGGCCGATCTCCACCCGGTTCACGTCGCCGCGGATCACGCAATTGTACCAGATGCTCGCGCCCTCTCCCACCACCACATCGCCGATCAGCCGGGCGCCCGGCGCGACGAAGGCGGTGGGGTGGATCCGCGGCGCGCGGCCGGCGAACACGGCGAGGGTGGCTTGGGGGCTGATCACGGGCGCGGTCTCCTCAAGACAGGGAGGATGGAGGCGTAGTCGTCAGTCCAACCGGCGAAGCCGGGGCGCGCGTCGAGCGTCCGCCACGGCTGGTCCGGCCCGCCCAAGGCGGCGAGCGCGGCGAGCTTGGCGGGGTCGCGCGAGAAGGCGACCCAATCCGACGAGTAATAGCCGGCGGTCTCCTCCGGCGCGGTGGGGACGTAGTCGCGGACCAGCGCCGCCCAGCCTTCGGCAGCGGCCGCCGCGGCGAGCACGGGCTCGAGGTCGACGAAGCGGTTGGAGATGTGAATGAGGAGCACGCCGTCCGGGCCGAGCGCGCGCGCGTAGACGCGGAACGCCTCGCGGGTGAGCAGGTGGGTGGGCACCGCGTCGGAGGAAAAGGCGTCCACCGCGAGCAGATCGAGCGACCCGGCGGGCTCGCGTGCGAGGGTGAGCCGCGCGTCGCCGAGCCGGACGGGGACATTCGGAAGGCAGCGGCTGAGGTAGGTGAAGCGGCGTGCGTCGCGCGCAATCTCCACCACCGCCGGGTCGATCTCGTAGAAGCGCCAGTCCTGCCCCGGCCGCGCGTAGCAGGCGAGCGTGCCGGAGCCGAGGCCGACGACCCCGACGCTCGCCGGATGGCCGAACAGCGCGGGGGCGTGAGTCAGCGCCAAGCCGACGCCCGAGGGCGGGGCGTAGTAGCTGATCGGCCGCGTCTCGAGCCCAGCGCCGAGCCGCTGGATGCCGTGCACGGTGGTGCCGTGGGTGAGCGTCCGCGTGCCGCCGTCGGCGCTGGTGCTCACCGCGTAGACGCCGAAATAGCTGCGGACGCGGCCGTCCTCCGCGCTGACGCGCAGGATCGCGGCCCCGCCCCAAGCGAGCATCAGCGCAGCCAGCGCGGAAACGAACGGCCCGCGTCGGCCGATGGCGAGCACGGCGAAGAATGACAGGAGCACGGTGGCGACGGCGACCGCCTCCTGCGGGATACGCGCGAACTGCTGGCTCGCGACCACCGCGACGAGCAGGAGCAGCAGGCCGAGCGCCCAGGCGAGGAAGCGGGCGTGCCGACCGCGCCAGATCGGCTCCGTCACCCCGGCGAGTGCACGGAGCGGGAGCAGTGCGGCGGCGGCGAGGAGTAGCAGCGGGTGCTCATAGGTCCAGTCGAACAGCACGGGCGCGATGACGGCGCAGAACAGGCCGCCGAGCGCGCCGCCCACCGCCATCAGAAGGTAAAAGCTGGTGAGCCGGTCGGGCGCGGGGCGGAGCGCGTGGAGCCGCGCATGGAGGGCGACCGCCACGAGGAACTGGAGCAGCAGCACCAGCCCGGCGAACAGCCAGGGGTGGTCGGCATTCCCTGCGAAGGCGAAGCCGCCGCCTAGCAGCAGCGCGGGCGGCGTCACCGCCGTGACGAAGTCCGCGGCGCCGCGCCGCTCGGCGAAGGCGACGGTGAAGCTGAGCAGGTACAGGCCGAGCGGCACCACCCAGATCAAGGGCATGGCGACGAGGTCGGTGGTGAGGTGGGTGGTGGTCGACAGCAGCAGCCCGGAGGGTACGGCGACGAGCGCGACCCAGAGCAGCCGACGCCGCAGCGGCGGCGCGGGCGAGCGATCGGTCGGCGCGTCCCCGGCCGACGCGGCCCCACGCGGCAGGCGGAGCGAGCAGGCCGCCACGAGCAGGACGAGGAGCGCGTAGCCGCCGGCCCACAGCCGACCCTGCGCGCTGGAGGAGGCGGCGGGCTCGAGCAGCAGCGGGTAGGCCAGGAGCCCCGCGAAGCTGCCGAGGTTGGACACGGCGTAGAGCCAGTAGGGGTCCGCCCCCGGCCGGCTAAGCGCGTACCAGCGCTGCATCAGCGGCGCCTGCGCGGCGACGGCGAAGAACAAGGGCCCGACCGACGCGCCGATCAGTAAGGGCACGCCGAGCAGCGGCGCGCGCTCGGCGAGCTCGCCCGCGCCGCGCAGGCCGACGGGCAGCCACAGGGCGGCGAACAACAGCAGCAGGAGGTGGATCGGGCGCTGCCGCTGGGCGGGCCGTCCGCCGAGCCAATGGGCATACGCGTAGCCGCCTAGCAGCAGCGCCTGATAGACCAGCATGGCGCTGTTCCACACGGCGGGCGCGCCGCCGATCCGCGGTAGCGCCATGCGCGCGACCATGGGCTGCATGAGGAAGAGGAGGAAGGAGCCGACGAGGATGGTCGCGACGAACAGCGGGAGCCCACCGCGGGCGGGCGCGTCGTCGGGCGGCGCGGCGGCGACGTCGGTGATGACGTTCACCGGGCAGGTTCCGGGACGACATAGACGATGTGCGCGCGCAGCGGATGGCCGGGCTCGAACAGCGGGTGGTCGAAGTCGAACTCGGGGCGACGCGCCATCCCCAGCCGCTCCATCAAACCCCAGGAGCGGACATTCCGCTCTACCGTCTTGGCGTGCAGGACGCGGCCCGGAAGGTGCGCGCGGCCCCAAGCAATGCTGGCCTCCGCCGCCTCGCGGGCGTAGCCCCGCCCCCAGCAGTCCTCGCGCAAGCGCCAGCCGAGTTCGGGCTGGCCGACGAGCGGCGCGGCATCCGTTCGCTCCACTCCGATGCCGCAGAACCCCAGGAACGCGCCGCTGTCGCGCTCTTCCATTGCCCAGCAGCTGTGCCCGTGCTCGGCCTGGACCGCCATCTGCTGGTCGACGAACTCGTCGTGGAAGGCGCGATCGGCGACGCCGCCCAGGTGCTCGCGCACCGCGGGCGTGTTCAGCAGGCGGCAGAAAGGCTCGCGGTCCTCCTCCCGCCACGGACGGAGCCGCAGGCGCTCCGTCTCGATCACCCGAGCAGCCGGGCGGCGTGCGCCGCGTGGTAGGTGAGCACGCCGGTCGCCCCCGCGCGCTTAAAGGCGAGCAGCGTTTCCAGCACCAGCGCGTCGCGGTCGCCCATGTCGGCGGCAGCGGCCGCCTCGATCATCGCGTACTCGCCCGACACGGCGTAGGCGAAGACGGGCAGGTCGAAGCGGTCGCGAACGCGGGCGACGACGTCGAGGTAGGGCAGCCCCGGCTTGACCATTACCGAGTCGGCCCCTTCCGCGACGTCCAGCGCGACCTCGCGCAGCGCTTCCCGCGCGTTCGCCGGGTCCATCTGGTAGCCGCGCTTGTCGCCCTTGAGCACGCCCGACGCGCCCACCGCGTCGCGGAACGGGCCGTAGAAGGCGCTGGCGTACTTGGCGGCGTAGGCCATGATCTGGACGTCTTGGTGGCCCTCGCTCTCCAGCGCCGCGCGGATCAGGCCGATGCGGCCGTCCATCATGTCGGACGGCGCCACCACGTCGCAGCCGGCCGCCGCCTGGTTGAGCGCCTGGGCGACGAGGCGCTCGCAGGTTTCGTCGTTCAGCACGCGGCCGCGCGCGTCGATCACACCATCGTGACCGTGGCTGGTGTAAGGGTCGAGCGCCACGTCCGTCAGCACGCCGACTTGCGGAGCGGCGTCCTTCGCCGCCCGGATCGCACGGCAGACGAGGTTGTCGGCGTCGAGCGCCTCCGCCCCGTCCGGCGAGCGGAGCTCGCGGGGGGTGTTGGGGAACAGCGCGACGCAGGGGATGCCGAGCGCCGCCGCCTCCTGCGCGCGCTCGGCGATGCCCTGCACCGACCAGCGGGACACGCCGGGCAGCGTGGGGATGGGTTCGCCTTCCAGGCCGGAGCCCTCCCGCACGAACAGCGGCCAGATCAGGTCGGTCGGCGCGAGCCGGGTTTCGGCGTGGAGCGCGCGGCTCCAGGGCGCGGCCCGCGTTCGCCGCATGCGGATCGCCGGAAAGCTGGGGCTGCTCACGCGCTCCAGCGTTAACGTCGTTCCGGACTGGCGCAAGCCGGGCGGGGCGGCCATGGTGCGCGGGTGAACGCCGCCCCCCTGCCCCGCGAAGCCGTGCTGATCGTCAACGCCAAGTCGCGGCGCGGGCGGCTACTTTACCGCCAGGCATGCCGAAAGTTCACGGAGCACGGCATCCACCTCACCGCGCGCCACGCGGTGCGCGACCCGCGCCAGCTGTCGAACAAGGTGCGTGAAGCTGTGGCGGGCGGCGCGCCCATGGTGATCGTCGGCGGCGGCGACGGCTCCCTGTCCTCGTCAGTAGACCACCTCGTCGGGCGCGACTGCGTGTTCGCGCTCCTGCCGCTCGGTACGGCCAACAGCTTCGCGCGGACGCTCGGCGTCCCGCTCGACCTCGACGGGGCGATCGAGGTGATCCGGACGGGGCGGCGCCGCCGCATCGACCTCGGCATGATTGACAATGACTATTACGCCAACAACGCGGCGATCGGCCTGTCGCCGTTGATCGGCGAGACGATCCCACCGAATCTGAAGCGGCGCTTCGGGCGCGCCGGTTACCTGCTGTGGGCGGCGTGGCAGCTGGTGAAGTTCCGCCCGTTCGTGGTCACGGTGAACAACGAGCGGATGGAGGCGACCGAGGTGCGGATCGCCAACGGGCGATTCCACGGCGGCACCGAGCTGGTGGATGACGCGGAGGTCGATAGCGGCGAGATCGTCGTCCAGGTGGTCACCGGCCACACGCGGCGGCACCTCTTGTGGAATTGGACGGCGAGCATCCTGCGCCTGCCGCAGCGCCGGGCGACGGTGCGCGACTTCCACGGGGTGGAGATGCGGGTGGCAACGGAGCCGCCCTTGCCGATCTCCATCGACGGCGAGGTGGTCGCGCGCACGCCGGTGACGGCGCGGGTGGCAAAAGCGGTAATCGAGGTGGCAGCGCCCGCGTAAAGTCCGCGCGGGCCGCTAGCCCAGTCGCGCCACCGCCGCCCGCAGCCGCTTGGCCTCGGCGCCCAGGCTCGCCAGCCGCGCCTGGTTCTCCTCGACCACCTCCGGCTTAGCGCGTTCGAGAAAGGCGGGGTTACCCAGCCGCTTCTCCGTCGCGCCGATCTCCTTCTCCGCCGCGGCGAGCGCCTTGGCGAGCCGGGCGCGCTCCGCGCCCAAGTCGATCACGCCCTCAAGCGGCAGGACGAAAGTCGCGCCTTCCGCGACCAGCTGCGCCGCGCCGCCGGCGGGCGCAGGGGCGAAGGAAACGGCTTCGAGCCGCGCGAGGCGCTTCAACGCGGCGTCGTGGCGGGCGAGCTTCGCGCGCAGCACCTCGTCGGCCTCCGCCGCGTGGAGGACCAGCTTGGCCGAGGGAGGAACGTTAAGCTCGGCGCGCGCGCTACGGACGGCGGAGACGAGGCCGATCAGCCACTCAACCTCCGCGCCCGCCGCCGGGTCGACCGCCCGCGCGTCGGCTTGCGGCCAGCGCCCGACGACTAGATCATGGTCGCGCTCCGCCAGCGCGTGCCACAGCTCCTCGGTGATGAACGGCATGAAGGGGTGCAGCGCGACGAGGATCTGGTCGAGCACCCACGCGGCGGTTGCGCGCGTCTCCGCCGCAGCCTCACCCTCCTCCGCCAGCATCGGCTTGGCGAGTTCGAGATACCAGTCGCAGAAGCGGTCCCAGGTGAAATGGTAGAGCGCGTTGGCGGACTCGTCGAAGCGGAAGGCGGCCAAGGCCAGGTCGAGCGCTCGGATCATGCGCTGCGTTTCGGCGACGATCCACTGGTTGACCGGCAGCTTCGCCGCGGGCGGCTCGGGGTAAGCCGCACCGCCGATGCCGTTCGACTGGCAGAAGCGCGCGGCGTTCCACAGCTTGGTGGCAAAGTTGCGGTAACCCTCGATGCGCTTCTCATCGAGCTTGATGTCGCGCCCCTGGCTCTCCATCGCCGCCAGCGTGAAGCGTAGCGCGTCGGCGCCGTAGCGGTCGATCAAGCCCAGCGGGTCGACGGTGTTGCCCTTCGACTTCGACATCTTCTGCCCTTTGGCGTCGCGGACGAGGCCGTGGCAGTAGACGGTGCGAAACGGCACCCGGTCGTCCATGAAGTGCAGCCCCTGCATCATCATGCGGGCGACCCAGAAAAAGATGATGTCGAAGCCGGTGACGAGCACGGTGCCGGGATAATGGCGGCGCAGCTCGTCGTTGTGCTCGGGCCAGCCGAGCGTCGCGAAGGGCCAGAGCGCGGAGGAAAACCAGGTGTCGAGGACGTCCTCGTCTTGGCGAAGCGGGGCGCCCTCCCCCGCCTGCGCCCGCGCTTCCGCCTCGGTTTCGGCGACGTAAATCGCGCCTGCCTCGTCGTACCAAGCGGGGATGCGGTGCCCCCACCAGAGCTGGCGCGAGACGCACCACGGCTGGATGTTCTCCATCCAGTTGTAATAGGTCTTGGCCCAGGTTTCAGGCACGAACTTAGTCCGCCCCTCGCGCACGGCCGCGATCGCCGGGCGGGCGAGCGCTGCGGCGTCGACGTACCACTGGTCGGTGAGCCAAGGCTCGATCACCACGCCCGAACGGTCGCCGTAGGGCGTAGCGATCGTGCGGTCCTCGACGCGGACGAGGAAGTCCTGCTCCTCCAGCATGGCGACGACTCGCTCGCGAGCCTCGAAGCGGTCGAGGCCGAGCAGCTCGTCGGGAATGCCGCCACCATTCGTCTGGACCACGCGCGCCTGCGCGTCGAACATGTTGAGCATGTCGCCCGCCTTGAACCCCGCGCGCCGGCCCACCTCGAAATCGTTGAAGTCGTGCCCCGGCGTGATCTTCACTGCCCCCGAGCCCAGTTCCGGGTCGGCGTGCTCGTCGGCGACGATCGGGATTTCACGCCCGGTAATCGGCAGGCGGACCATACTGCCCACCATGTCGCGGTACCGCGCGTCGGTCGGGTGCACCGCCACCGCCATGTCGGCGAGCATCGTCTCCGGCCGCGTGGTCGCGACCTCGACGTGGCCTGAGCCGTCGGCGAGTGGATAGAGTAGCGTCCAGAACTTGCCCTGGACCTCGCGCGTCTCGACTTCCAAGTCGCTGATCGCGGTGCCGAGCGCCGGGTCCCAGTTCACCAGCCGCTTGTCGCGGTACAGCAGCCCCTCGCGGTGCAGCCGCACGAACACCTTGTTCACCGCGGCGGAGAAGCCCGGGTCCATGGTGAAACGCTCGTTAGCCCAGTCGCACGACGCGCCGAGCCGGCGGAGCTGCCGGGTGATTGCCCCGCCCGACTGCTCCTTCCACTCCCACACGTGCTCGACGAAGGCGTCGCGCGGCATGTCCGTCCGCTTCACGCCCTGGCCCGCGAGGTTGCGCTCCACCACCATCTGCGTAGCAATGCCCGCGTGGTCGGTGCCGACCACCCACAGTGCGTCCTTGCCCTGCAGTCTGGCGTGGCGGATCAGGATGTCCTGCAGCGTGTTGTCGAGCGCGTGGCCGATGTGCAGGCTGCCCGTGACGTTGGGCGGCGGGATGACGATGGTGAAGGGCTCGGCGTCCGGCCGCGCCGGGCGGAAGCAGCCAGAGCCCTCCCAATGCGGGTACCAGCGCGCCTCTATCGCCGCGGGGTCGAAAGTCTTGGGGAGTTCGGCCATGGGCGGGCGGGATAGCGGCCCCGCCGGTCAGAGCAACCCTACAGCGGCCGCCCCGTAATCCGCCCGATCTCCCGCATCACCAGCTCTTCGACGATGCCGGGCAGGCGCTCGTCGAGCCAGTCCTTGAGCATCGGCCGCAGCATCTCGCGCACTATGGCCTCCAGCGGCGCGTCGCTCGGCGGCGGCGGCGTGGCGGCGGCGAGCGCGGCGAAGCTGCGCGTCGCGGCGTCTGCTGCTGGGCGCGACACCAGGGGTTCGGGCGCGGGCGCCGGCCGGTCTAGCTCGAGCACGCCGTCGCCCTCCCGCCCCGGCTCGGGCCGCGGCCGGGCGCGAGGCGCCGCGACCGGGCCGTCCTCGGCAATTACGCGCTTGATGGAGGCGAGGATCTCTTCCATCGACGGTTCGGAATGCGGCTCGACCATGGGCTCATGCTTAGCCCTAGTCGGTCCGCGGTGTCACCACCGTCGCGCTCGCCAGCGCCGCACCGGTCGCTGGCCCATCGCTGAACTTCCGGCCCGCCCCGTCCTAGAACACGAACGCGCGCGGCCGCCGGAAGCCCGGCAGCGCCGCTGCCGCGCTGTCGGCGAAGGAGATATAGCCGAAGCCGCCGCCCGCGCGCCGCCCGATCACCAGCCGCGTGACCCCGTCCTCGTTTACCGCCGCGGCGAGCCGCCCGCCGTCGCGCAGCTGCTCCACGAGCGCGTCGGGAATCGCCTCCACCGCGCCATCGATCAGGATCACGTCGTAGGGCGCGCCGGCCGGGTGCCCCGCCGCGAGCGGGCCCTCGACGGGTAGCACGTTGGCCAGATCGGCGAGCGTACGCCGGCCGATCTCGGCCAGCGCCGGCTCCTCTTCAAGCGCGACGACGTAAGCCGCGAGCCGTGCCAGCAGTGCCGCAGAATAGCCGCCGGCGTGGCCCACCACAAGCACGCGGTCGTCGGGCTCGATCTCCGCCTCCGTCAGCAGGCGGCCGACCGCCACCGGCGGGCTCAGGCCCCGGCCGCCGCCCAGCGGCAGCGGGCGGTCGATGTAAGCGAGCGTCGCCAAGTGCGGCGGCACGAAGCGCTCGCGCGGCACTGCCGCCATCGCCGCCACCACGCGCGCGTCGTTCACCGCGTCCGGGCGCAGCTGGCTGTCCACCATCGCCGCGCGCATGATCTCGAATTCGCTGCTCATCGGCGTGCTTGTTGGCACAACCTGTCTTAGTCGCGCAATACACTGAATTGGCAGGCGGGAACGTTCGCGCCATTGACTTGCGCTTCCCCGCGGGACAGATCGCCCCCCGCCGGCCCGATGGCGGAGTGGTGACGCAGAGGACTGCAAATCCTCGCACGGGGGTTCGATTCCCCCTCGGGCCTCCAGACTGCTTCGGCGACGCTTACGCCGTCGCCAGTGCTTTCCGCGGACGGGCGCGCAGCGCCGCGCCTACCGCGCCGAAGCCGATCACCACCGTCGCCTACGCGCCCGGTTCGGGCACGGCGGACGCGGTGCTGAAGAGGTAAGTGATTTGCGCGGTCGCCGACGCGCCTCTGGTCTTGCAGCCGGCCAGCGTGCTCTGCGACCGAAGGTCGCCGTCGCGCGGAGCGAAGCTCGTCGACGCGGCGCTCGGCCCGTTGAAGTCGAAGCGGAGCGCGGAAAGGAAGCGCGACGCATCCTGTCCAGCATAGGTGAAGGCGCGGTCGGCGCTCGCGACAGGCGCGAACACGGCGGAACCGGTGAAGCCGACGTCTCCCCCCTCCGTGCCCTGCAGCAGGCCCAAGGTGGTCGCGACCTGCCCCGACGCGGTCACCGCGCCGGTCACGATCGAGCCGGGCGCGGCTTCGAGGCGGAGCGCCTGGAACGCGCTCCCCGAGAGCAGCACCTCCACCGACTCCAGCGTGCCCAGCGCCACATCGAACGCTGCGATCGCGGTGCCGCCGCGACCGGTGCTGATCGCGTAGCTCTTGACCAAGGTCGCCGCAGTCGCCGGCGCGGCGAGCGCTGCGACCGTCGGCCTCATCCTCACCGAGTCCATCCCCCGTCCGTATCCATCCACCTTGCCACCGCGCGGCTAACCTTTACATGGCTGAAGCTGGTTAAGCCGGACTGCGCGGCGCGCCGTCCCGAACCGAAACGACCTTCCCCAGCTAGCATTGGGCGGGCGCGGACGCGACCAACCCCGCGATCGCGCGTTGGTCGACGCATGCACGAAACATCCTCCCTGCTCCGCGCCGCCGCTGCGCCGCTGCCGCCGATCGGCGACGCGGCGTTCGGCGCTTCCTTCGAGCGCTTCGCCAGCGCCCGCGTGGTGCTGCTCGGCGAGGCGAGCCACGGCACCTCCGAATTCTACAGCGCGCGTGCGGCGATCACCCGGCGACTGATCGAGGCGCACGGTTTCAACATCGTCGCGGTGGAGGCCGATTGGCCGGACGCGGCGACGATCGACGCGGAAATTCGCGAGCGGCCGTTGGTGGGGAGCATAGATGGCGACGCGTTCAGCCGCTTCCCGCGCTGGATGTGGCGCAACGAGGAGGTCGCGGCGTTCACCCGCTGGCTCAAGGCGTACAACGCGCCGCGGGTTGACGGCGAGCAGGCTGGCTTCTTCGGGCTCGACCTGTACAACCTGTCCGGCTCAATCCGCGCGGTGCTCGATTACCTCGACCGGACCGATCCGGCGGAAGCTCGCCGCGCGCGCGACCGCTACGCCTGCCTACGCCCCTGGATGGACGAGCCGCAGCGCTACGGCGCGCTCGCGGCGCGCTCCGGCCGCGCGCCGTGCGAAGACGACGCGGTGGCGATGCTGCGCGAGATGCAGGAGCGGCAGGCCGCCGCCGGCCGGGGGCACGAAGGGCTGCTCGACGCCACGGCCAACGCGCGGCTCGTCGCCAACGCCGAGGCTTACTACCGCGCGATGTTCCAAGGCTCGGCCGAGAGCTGGAACCTGCGCGACACGCACATGTTCGAAACGCTCTGCGCCCTGCTCGAATCGCGCGGCCCGCGGTCGAAGGCGGTGGTGTGGGCGCACAATTCGCACATCGGGAACGCCGCCGAGACGGAGATGGGCCGGCGCCGGGGTGAGCTCAACATCGGCCAGCTGTGCCGCGAGCGGTTCGGGGCGCAGGCTTGCCTGATCGGTTTCGGCACCGACAGCGGCACCGTCGCCTGCGCGAGCGACTGGGACGAGCCGATGGAAGTCAAGGCGGTGCGGCCGTCCCGCCCCGACAGCTACGAGCGATTGGCGCACGACGCGGGGCTGCCCTCCTTCGTCGTCGACCTGCGCCCGGGCGTCCACGAGGAGCTGCGCGCGGCGCTCGCCGAGCCGCGGCTGGAGCGCTTCATCGGCGTGATCTACCGCCCGGAAACCGAGCGGTGGAGCCACTACGCCGAATGCACGCTGCCCGGCCAGTTCGACGCTTACGTTTGGTTCGACGAAACGCGCGCGGTGACGCCGTTGCCCGGGGCCGGGAGCGCGGCGGCCGGGCCGGACGAGCTGTACCCGTCCGGCCTTTGATCGCTAATACTTCGGGTTGTACTGCGCGCCGGGCCCAGCCGCCGCGCGGTCGGCCATCTCCGCCTGGTGCGGCTCGCCTTCGCCCGCCGCGGCGCGCGCCATCGCCTCCCACACGTGCCGCGCCTGTTCGCCGGCCACCTGCTGCCCGGCGGCGAGCATCCGCTGGTCGGGCTCGCGCAGGGTGCGGAGCACCGCCAGCGCGTCGTCGCGGAAATCGGCGAAGCGCTGGTCAACGAAGGCCGACACGGCGACCCCGTCTGGCGCTTGGCCCTCTCCGTTGCGGCTGAAGTGCCAGCCCGCCAGCACGCGAGCTACCCGTTCGATGATGTCCATTGACGCTCCCCTTGATTCCGGGATGTAACCCCGCGCCGCCTCCGAAGGTTCAACGGCGCGCGCGGTTGCCCGCACGTCGCGCCACTGTTAGTCGCGACGCCCGCGGCGGGGCAGGCGCGGCGTTCACGAGGGGAAGCATGAAGGCGATCATTCTGGCCGGCGGGCTCGGCACGCGGCTCGCCGAGGAGACCGGCCTGCGGCCGAAGCCGATGGTGGAGATCGGCGGGCGGCCGATCCTGTGGCACATCATGAAGATCTACGCGCAATACGGCGTGAACGACTTTGTCGTGTGCCTCGGCTACAAGGGATACATGATCAAGGAGTACTTCGCCAACTACGGCCTGCACATGTCCGACGTCACCGTCGACCTGCGTTCGGGCAAGATGGACATCCACCGCAACACGGCCGAGGACTGGCGCATCTCGCTGATCGACACGGGCGACGACACCATGACGGGCGGGCGGCTGAAGCGCGCGATGCGCTATCTAGGACCGGAGGACGACACCTTCTGCCTGACCTACGGCGACGGCGTGAGCGACATCGACATCGGCGCGCTGCTCGATTTCCACCGCGACCACGGCGGCCAAGCCACCGTCACCGCCGTTCAGCCCGCCGGGCGCTTCGGCCGGCTCGGCCTGGAGCACACGCGCGTCACCTCCTTCGCGGAAAAGCCGTCGGACGAGGGCGGCCGGGTCAACGGGGGCTTTTTCGTGCTGTCGCGCGCGGTGGAGCGCACCCTGCACGGCGACGAGGACGTCTGGGAGCGAGAGCCGCTGGAGCAGCTGGCGAGCGAAGGCGAGCTCCACGCTTATTTCCACGACGGGTTCTGGCAGCCGATGGATACACTCCGCGATCAGCAGTATCTCGAGGAGCTGTGGCACGACCGGAAGGCGCCGTGGAAAGTCTGGCGCTGAACCGCGCCTTCTGGCGCGGGCGCCGCGTCTTCGTCACGGGCCACACCGGCTTCAAGGGCGCGTGGCTGCTGCTGATGCTGCGCGAACTCGGCGCGGAGGCGCACGGCTTTTCGTTGCCGCCGCCGACGGGGCCGAGCATGTTCGCGCTGCTCGGGCTTCAGCGCTACTGCCGGCACGCAGTGGGCGACATCCGCGACCGCGACGGCCTGAGCGCGGCGCTTGCCGAGGCGCGGCCGGAGGTGGTCCTGCACATGGCCGCCCAGCCGCTGGTCCGCGCGTCCTATGACGATCCCGTGGTCACCTACGCCACCAACGTGATGGGCACCGTCCACTTGCTCGACGCCTGCCGGCACGAGGCCGGCGTCCGCTCGGTGGTCGCGATCACGACGGACAAGGTGTACGACAACGTCGGTTGGGTGTGGGGCTATCGCGAGAACGACCGGCTGGGCGGCACCGACCCTTATTCCAACAGCAAGGCCGCATGCGAGCTGGCGATCGACAGCTACCGGCGGAGCTTCTTCCCGCCGGCCAAGCGCGACGTGCACGGCGTCGGCCTCGCCTCCGCGCGCGCGGGCAACGTGATCGGGGGCGGCGATTTCGCGGTGGACCGGCTGGTGCCGGACGCGCTGCGCGCCTTCGCCGCAGGCGAACCGCTGATGATCCGCAACCCGCTCTCCGTCCGCCCCTGGCAGCACGTGATGGAGCCGCTGGCCGGCTATCTGCTGCTCGCCGAGCGCTTGTTCGACGACGGCGCCTTTGCCACCGGCTGGAACTTCGGCCCGCGCACCGACGAGAGCGCGCCGGTGAAGGACGTCGCGGATCGGCTCGCGGCGCACTGGGGCGAGGGCGCGAGTTGGGCGCAGGATCCGGCTGAGCACCCGCACGAGGCTGCCACGCTCAAGCTCGACCCGACCAAGGCGCGGCTGGAGCTCGGTTGGGCGCCGCGTTTAGCGCTCGACGACGCGCTTCGGCTCACCGCCGAATGGTACCGCGCCTGGGCGCGCGGCGAGGACCTGCTCGCCGTCAGCGAACGGCAGCTCCGCGCTTACATGGGCTGAGCCCGCCGGCGCGGGCGAGTCGAAGTTGAGCCGCTCCTTTTCCACCACGTGCGGGCGCCTAAGCACCTGCGTGTGGATGGAGCCGACGTACTCGCCGATCACGCCGATGAAGAACAGCTGTACCGACATGAAGAAGAAGAAGCCGATCAGAATCGGCGCGGTCCCGAAGGCAAACTGGCTCCAAAAGACCAACTTGGCGATGAGGTAGCCGAGCGCAATCAGTAGGCTGACCGCCGAAAGCGCGAAGCCCATCATGGTGGCGAGCCGGAGCGGCAGCTTGCTGTGGCTGGTCACCCCCAGCATCGCCATGTCGTAGAGCGTCAGGAAATTGTTCTTGGTGATGCCGCGCTTACGCCGGGGCTGGGTGAACAGCACCTGTGCCGACGGGTAGCCTAGGTCGGCGATGAGGCCGCGGAAATAAGGATAAGGATCGTCGATCCGCTTCAACTCGTCGATCACCGCGCGGTCGTACAGGCCGGTGCCGGTGAAGTTGGGGACAAGGCGGATGTCCGACAGGCGGTCACTGAGGCTGTAGTAGAACTTGCGGATCGCGAACATGGCCGCGCTCTCGTGCGACTGTGCCTTCACGGCCATAACGACCTTGGCCCCGGCCTCCCATTTGGCCACGAACTCCGGGATCAGCTCCGGCGGGTCCTGGAGGTCGGACGCCATCAGGATCGTCGCGTCGCCGCGCCCCTGCAAGAGCCCGTGGTAGGGCGAGCGGATGTGGCCAAAGTTGCGGGTGTTGACGATCACCTTCACGCGCCGGTCGGCGCGCGCGAGCTCGCGCAGGACGTCGGGGGTGCGATCGGTGGACGCGTTGTCGATCAGAATGTGCTCGTAGTCGTAGCCGGGCAGTTCGGCGAAGACGGCGCAGATACGCGCGTGGAGCTCGCGGAGGTTCTCCTCCTCGTTGTAGCAGGGCGTGACGACGCTGATGAGCTTGCCGGCCATGGCAGCGCCGTCTGGCATTTTCGCGCTTCCAAGCATAGCCAGATCAGCCCGTCGCGCCTTCGCGGAACGTCACCCGGCTGTGCCAGAAGTAGCTGCCAACGATCAGCAGCAGGGTGAAGCCGAGCTGCGCGGCGACGGGCGGAATCCCTCCGACCTCGACCAGCAGCGGCAGCGCGAGCCAGTTCAGGACGTAGTTGAACAGGTAGAAGGAGGTGAACAGCCCGAACTGGCGCGCCCTGCCCTCTTTCGCCCCGAAAGCGATGCGATAGGTGGTAAAGGCGAACAGCACGGCCATCGCTTGCGCCAACACGAGCGCCACCATGTAATGTTCGTAGAACCAGTCGCTGCTCCACACCAGCGCCGGATAGATCGCGAGCCCGAAGGCCGTGTTGGCCGCTCCCGCGACAAGAAAGCGCAACGGGCGCCCGCCCCGCGCCAGGCGGGCGCGAAGCAGCGCCGGGAGCCGGGCGAGCACCGTCCCGCCTACTCTTCGACCAGGTCAACCAGCATGTTCTCCCGCAGCACCTCACGCGGCAGAAACGGCGACAGGTCTTCCAGCGGAGGCGAGGTGATGCGTCCGTCGGGGTGGACCTTGGCGCCAAGCTTGGGCGCGAAGCCCGCCTGCTCGTCGACGATCAGCTCGCAGAAGCTCGGGCCCTCGACGGCGAGCGCGGCGGCGTAGGCGGCGTCGAGTTCGTCGTGCGAGCCTGCGCGGAAGTAAGGCAGGCCGAAGGCGGTCGAGAGCTTGGCGAAGTCGGGAAAGGTCACGTCGCTCTTCGGCCCTGCGCCGACCTCCTCGCCGTTGAAGAAGTTGCGCTGCGACTGGAAGATGGAGACGTACCCTGAATTGTTGATGAGGACGATTTTGATCGGCAGCCGGTAGCTCGCGATCGTCTGCAGTTCCTGCAGGTTCATCATAATGCTGCCGTCGCCGGCGATGCAGACGACGCGGCGCTCGCGGCCCGTGGCGATCGACGCGCCGATCGCGGCGGGCAGGTCGTAGCCCATCGTTGCGCAGCCCGAGTTGGTCCACAGTCGCTGGCCGCGTTTGAGCTGCGCCGTCTGGAAGCTCACCACGCAGGCACTGCCGTTGCCGGTGACGACGATGTCGTCCTCGACCAACGCCGCGAACAGCCGGTCCATGGCGACGTACGGGTGGCAGACCTGGTTGTGCCGATATTCCGGCAGCACGACGGGGAAGCGTGGGCCGCGTTCCTTGGCCCACGCCAGCCACTCGCGTTGTCCCGGCGTCGGCCCGTCATAGGGCGCGTTCAGCATGATGGGCAGCAGGTCCTTCAGGTCGGCGACCACGGGGAGGTCCGGCCTGACGTTTGGCTTGGCGAGCTCGAGCGGGTCGATGTCGACCCACGCCTTGAAGGCTTCGCGCGCGAAGCTGCCCCAGTTATAGCTCACCTGGCGGATGTTGAGGCGGCTGCCAAGGATCAGCAGGAAGTCGGCGCTCTGCGTCACCATGTTGCCCGCGCGGTCGCCGATGGTGCCGGGGCGGCCCGCGTAGAGTGGGTGGTCGTTCCAGATGACGTCGTGGGCGTTCCAGCCGGTCACCACCGGCACGCCGAGCTTGTCGACCAGGCGGATGAAGTCGGCGTGCGCGCCGCTCAGGCGCACGCCGCCGCCGGCGAACACCACGGGGCGCTCGGCCCGCGCCAGCCGGTCGAGGATCTCGGCTGCGGCGGCGGGCAAGTCGGCCTTCCTCCAAGGCTCGTCGAGCTCGGCCGGGTCGAAGCCGGGCTCCAAATCGTCCGGATCAACTTGCGCGGCCTGAACGTCGAGCGGGATGTCGAGCCAGCACGGGCCGGGCCGCCCGTTGCGCGCGAGGTACAGCGCCTTTTCGAGATGATAGCGGATGGAGCGCGGGTCGGTGACCATGGTCGCGTACTTGCACAGCGGCCGGATGATCTCCTCGATGTCCAGCTCCTGGTCGCCGTACTGGCGGAGCGGCAGGCCGGTGTGGCGGACGGTGGTCTCCACCTTCACCTGGCCGGAGATGACGAGCATGCCAATCGAGTCGGTCCACGCGCCATAGACGCCGGTGATCGTATTGGTCCCGCCGGGGCCGGAGGTGACGTTGACCACCGCTAGCCGATTCGTCAGCCGGTAATAGGCCTCCGCCGCCATGGCCAACGCCTGCTCGTGGTGGCAGAAAGTGGTTGTGAGCGCCGGGTGCGTGCCGAGCGCATGGTTGAGGTGCATCGCGCCCCCGCCCGTCAGCATGAAGACATCTTGGACATTCTGCTTCACCAGTTCCTGGGCGACCCAGGTCGAAAGCTTAATTTTCGTCATGACTTCCATCCGTGGGAGCTCGCGGTGCGGCGGATCGCCTCGTCGAGGTCCACCGTTCGCGCGAGCCCGAGCTCCTGCCCGATCTTCGCGCAGGAGGGAACATAGCGGCCGGGGTTCCAGCCCGAATCGGGCCGGCCCAGCACCTCGTGCCCCGCGCGGCCCAGCGCGTCGGCCGTGCGCCGGGCGAGCTCGGCGATCGACACCGCCTCCTCCGAACCGACGTTGTAGGTCGCGCCCGGCGCGGCGCGGAGCAGCACGGACCACAGCCAGACCGTCAGGTCCGCAGCGTAGAGGTAGGAACGCACCGCCGTGCCTGCCCCCTGCACGCGCACCGGCTCGCCTGCCATGGCGTCGCGGATGAAGTTGCCGGCGGCGAAATGCGCGTCCAGCGACAGCAGCGGCCCGAGCACGGCGAAGATACGCGCGGTGGCCACCTCCAGCCCGAACTGCTTACTCGCGATGGCGCACAGCATTTCCGCCGCGCGCTTGCCCTCGGCGTAGGCGTTGCGGGCCACGCGGCAGTCGGGGCCGCCCGTCCAGTCCTCAGGGACGTGAGACAGCTCCCACGGCTGCGGGCCGTACACCGCGCCCGAGCTGAGGAAGAGCACGCGGCGCGCCCCGCTCGCGGCGGCGAAGGCGAGCGCGCGGCGCGTGCCCTCCACGACCGTGTCGAACATGCGGAGCGGGTCGCGCTCGTTCAGCTCGGCGCTGGCGTCGGTCGCCGCGTGAATCAGGTGGGTGAAACGCTCCTCGCCCGGCGCGAGCGCGAGCACGTCGCCAACGACGAAGCGGAAGCCGGGGTGCCCGGCGAGGTGCGGCGCCTTGGCGGCGAAGGCGGCCGGGTCGCGGGTGAGCACGGCAGCCTCCACCCCAAGCCCGAGCCGCCGGTCGGCGTCGACGAGCGCTTCAAGCAGCCAGCGGCCGATGAAACCGGTGCCGCCCGTGACGAACAGCCGCGCGCCCGAAAGCTTCGGCCAGTCCGCCTCCAGCGCGGCGAAGACGTGCTGGAGGTCGGCGCGGAGCTGGTCCGGCGCCCCCTCCTTCGCCGGGCCGGTCACTCGGCGGCGAGCGCGGGCGCCGCGGCGGGCGCGGCGAGGTGCTCGTCGAGCATGCACCGGTAGGCGCGCCCGATCAGCTCGGCGGACGCGTCGTCGCGCGGCAGGAACGACCGCTCCACCCCGCCGTCTTCCGTCACCAGGATCACCGCGAAGCGGTCGCGTGCATGCTTCTTGTCGGAGCCGAAGGCGTACAGGAGCGCGCGCACCGTCACGAGCGACAAGGCGGCAGCTAGCCCGTCCACCGTGCCCACCAGCTCGGCGATGTGCCGGCGGAACCGCGCCACCTGCGGCGCCCGACCGTAGTCGCGGCCCATCAGCTCGCCCAAGTGAAGCGCGGCGTTCATGCCCAGCCCGACGGCGATGCCGTGGCTCACCGCGAAGCCGCTTGCCGCCTCCAGCGCGTGGCCGAAGGTGTGGCCGAAGTTGAGCAGAAGACGCTCGGCCCGGTCGAACTCGTCGACCTCGATGAACCACTTCTTGGCGCGCAGCGACTCGTCTATGATCGCGGCGAGCCGGTCGGCGTCGGCGTCCACGGACGGCTGAAGCGCCAGGTAACGATCGAACACCTCCGGGCCGCGGCACAGGCAGATCTTGGCCGCCTCGCACAGCCCCGCCGCCTTCTGCTCGGCCGACAAGGTGAGGGTCAGGGCCGGGTCGACCAGCACCGCGCGCGGCGGGTGAATGGTGCCAACAATATTCTTGTAACGGCCGACGTTGATCGATGATTTCCCGCCGATGCAGCTGTCCGTCATAGAAAGGAGCGTAGTCGGCACGTAGGTCCAGGCGACCCCGCGCATGTACACGGACGCGGCGAAGGCGGCGACGTCCTGCACCACTCCGCCGCCAACCGCGACGAGCTCCGTGCCGCGCGTCGCGCGTCGCTCGCGGAGCGCCACGATCACCTCCGTCATGCGGTCGAGCGACTTGGCGTGCTCGTCCGCTTCGATGGTGATCGCGTCGAGCCCGGCGTCGCGGAACGCGTCGGCGAGGAAGGCGTCGGCGATGAACACGCGCTCGCCGGGCTCGGCGAGTGTGCGCTCGAACAGCCCGGGCACGATCTCGACCAGGTAGCGGCCAGCCGAGCTCTCGACGTCAAAGGAGGTGGGCATTGCTCATTCCAAGATCGACGGCGACCGACTGGCCGCTGATCGCGTTGTTGTCGGCCGAGCATAGGAAACAGATCAGCTCGGCCAAAGTGTCCAGGTCGGGCAGCCGGTTGAGCGTGGTCTTGCCGGCGACGGCCGCGACCTGCTCGGGGGACAGGTTGGCCGCGGTCATCGGCGTGTCGAGCACGCCAGGCAGCACGCCGTTGATCAGGTGTCCGCCCGCGCCGAGGTCGACGCTCGCCGAGCGGACCAGCCCGCCCAGCGCCGCCTTGGTGACGGTGTAGGACAGCTTGTCACCCCGCGCGCGCTCCTGCCAGATCGAGCTCACCACGGCGAGCCGCGCACCGGCCGGGCGGAGCAGCCCGAGTTCGAGCAGCGCGGCGGCCGACAGCAGCACGGACAGGACGTTGGCCCGGTACAGCTCCAAGTGCCGTTCGGCGTCGAAGGAGAGGAGCGAGTCGGCCATGTTGGCCCCCTGCGCCCAGCACACCCCGTCGAAGGGCGCGTCGCCCGCGAAGGCCTGCGCCGGAGCATCCACGAGCGGGTCGTAACGCCGCCACTCGCCTTCGGCGGCGGCCGGCGGCCCGCCGCGCGACGCGCCCACCACCGTCCAGCCGCGCTCCCGCGCGCGGCTCTCCACCGCGCCGCCGATCGCGCCAGTGGCGCCGAACAGGAGCAGGCGCCAGCTGGCCATGCGAGCAGCG
>CADCVW010000043.1 GCA_902806235.1 uncultured Sphingomonadaceae bacterium
GGTCGGGGTCGACGAGCGCGGCGACGACGCGGGAAACCCCCCCCGCCGCGAGCAGGTCGGCGCAGGCCGGGCCGCGGCGGCTGCGGTGCGCGCAGGGTTCAAGCGTGGTGTAGGCGGTCGCTCCGCGCGCGGCCTCGCCCGCCTGTTCGAGCGCGACGGCCTCCGCGTGGGGCCGCCCGCCCGGCCGCGCCCCGCCGCGGCCGACGACGCGGCCGTCCTTGACCAGCACGCAGCCGACGGAAGGGTTCGCCGCGGTCCGCCCCCGGCCGCGCTCCGCCAACGCCAGCGCCGCGCCCATCCAGCGAAAATCTGCGGTCAGATGCCCAACCGGCGCTCAAGCCTCTGGTACTGGCGCTGCCGCTCGGCCCTGAGCAGCGCGCGCTGCCGGCTGTCGATTTTCTGCTGGGCGACGATATCCGCGTCCGTGCGGTTCGCGCTCCAGGACTCGGCGTAGATCAGCTGCGTCGGCGGCTTCATGTCCTTCTTCGCGTCGTGGTGGAAACCCCAGATGATCATCCCCGGCAGCGCGAGCGCGAGCGCCCCCGCAATCAGCGGCTGCTTGCCGCGGCCGGCGAGGAAGGAGCGCAGGTCGGCGAAGGCCGCGCGCGGCGAGGAGGGACGGGGAAGCGCCATGGCGGCCAAGATAAGGCGCAGGGCGTTCCCCCGCCAGTGGTCCCGGTTCAGGCGTTCTCCAGCAGGAAGCGCACCATCATTGTTTTGCTCGCCTCCACCGGGCGGCCGTCCTCCGTCGCGGGCTTGAAGCGCCAGCGGCGGAGCGCCTGCTCGCGCGTGGCTTGGCAGAAGGCATCGCTCGCCGCGCGCACGCACTCCACCGCCGCCACGCGCCCGTCGCGGCCGATCGTCACGCGCACGGTGACGTTGCCCTCGTTCTCGGCGCGGAGCTCGGAGGAAGGATAGTCGGGCTGGAGCGCGCCAGCGTAGCGCGGGTCGAGCCGCGCGTCGACGCGCACGGGCGGCGCCTTCGGTTCGGGCTGGGGAACGGGGAGCGGCGGAGGCAGCTTCGGGCCGAGCGCGAGGTCGGGGGTCGGCGGCCCCGGCGGGAGCGGCAGGGACGGAGCGGGCGCGTCCGTCCGGTCCACTGGCGGCATCGGGCGCGGCAGCGGCGGTGCGATGATTGGATCGGGCAGATCGAGCACCGAAGGAGCAGTCTTTGGTTGTTCGACCATCAGCTCGGGCGGGGGCGGCGGCTTCAGCGGAATGTTGATCGCCTCCGTGATCACTGGCTCATGATCGAAGATCACCGGTCCCTTGGCGAGCAGCAGCGCGGCGACCGCCGCGGCGTGCGCGGCGTCCACCAGCGCCAGGCTCGCGGGGCTGGAGCGGCGCTGCGCGGCGAAACCTCCGATTGCGGGCATGATCTGTCTCCTTCTCCTGCGCCCGGCTGTGTCGTCGGTGCGATCGCAATATGTTACAACGTAACATGGACGAGAACAAGGAGGGAGCGGGATGGTTCCGCGGAGAACGGATTGAACACATTCCCATCGTCATCCCGGGTCTGACCCGGGACCCACCTTCTCCTTTCGCAGCCGTGGTCGAAGGCGGGTGGGTCTCAGCTCAAGGCCAGGATGACGGCGGTTCTCGACGACAGGCGGCCCGGCCAGAGGCAGGCGACCCCTACCCCTACTTCGCGACCAGGAACGCCTTCAGCTCCGCCCGGAACCGCGCCGGCTGGTCGAGCATGATGAAGTGGGCGGCGTCCGGCACGCGCTTCAGCGTCGCCCGGCGCGCCCCCGCGTAGGACGCGCGGTAGAAGGCATCGACCCCCGCGTCGTTCAGCGGCGCTCCCGCGGGCGTGACGTAGAGCACGGTCATGGGGGCCGTCACCCGCGGCAGCTCCGGCCGCAGGTCGGTGGTGAGGATCTCGTAATAAGCGTTGGCCACCGCGCCGCGATCGCTCGCCCGGCTGTCGGCGAGGATCGCGGGGCGCTCGGCCGCCGTCCGCACCATGCCGTCGATCGTCACCGCCAGCATCGCCTCACCCTGCGGCGTGGGCGCGGCGCTCATCGCGCGCCGGATGTTCTCGGCGATCGGCCGCATCGTTTCGGCCGTGGTCGAGGGCCCGCCCACCATCGCGCTGGGGAACGGCGGCATGTCCACGACCATCAGCTTGCCCACCTTCGCCGGCTCGCGCGCGGCGAGCATCAGGCCGATGGTGCCGCCCATCGAATGGCCGACCACGGCCGGGGCCTTAAGCCCAGCGGCGCTGACATAGCGTCCGATCTCCGCCGCGACTGGCGCGGCGACCGGACCTTGCGCGTTGGCCTCCGGCTTTGTCCCCGCGAAGCCCTTTGCCTGCACCAGGTGGTAGCGGTAGCCGGGCACGCCCGCGATCGTGCTTTTCCAGATGCGCGGGGTGGAGCCGAGGCCGGGGATCAAAACCACGTCGGGGCCGGAACCCGTCACCGTCACGCTGATCCGGTCGGACGCGAAAGGCCGCGGCGTCTTCGCCTCCGCCCCGCCCGCCGCGTTCGCGAGTCCCATCAGCACGGCGAGCAGCGCCGCGCCCTTCCACAACAGCTTCATGACTTGACGCCTCCCCCGAGGAAGCTCCGGGAGTGCGCTTCCCCGAGTCGCGCGTCAAGCGGGCGGCGCGGCCTCGCCAAGCGGCCCACCGCGCGCTACGCACCGCCGGCCATGACTCCGCATCTCTACCTCGTCGACGGCTCCTCCTACATCTTCCGCGCCTACCACCGGCTGCCCCCGCTCACCAACCGCCACGGCGAGCCCGCGGGCGCGGTGTACGGCTACACCGCCATGCTGTGGAAACTGGTGGAAAGCCTCGGCAAGGAGGAAGGCCCGAGCCACCTCGCCGTGGTGTTCGACGCCTCCGCCAAGACGTTCCGGAACGAGATGTACGGCGAGTACAAGGCGCACCGCCCGCCGCCGCCCGCCGACCTCGTGCCGCAGTTCCCGATGATTCGCACGGCGACCCGCGCCTTCTCGCTCCCCTGCATCGAGATGGATGATTTCGAGGCGGACGACGTGATCGCCTCCTACGCGGTCGCCGCCCGGGCGGCGGGGTGGCACGTGACGATCGTCTCGTCCGACAAGGACCTGATGCAGATCGTCGACGAAGCGGTCGACATGCTCGACACGATGAACGACCGGCGGATGGGCGTGCCTTACGTCCGCGAGAAGTTCGGCGTGCCTCCGGAGCAGGTCGGCGACGTGCTCGCGCTGATGGGCGACAGCGTCGACAACGTCCCCGGCGTCCCCGGCATCGGGCCGAAGACCGCGTCCAAGCTGATCGCCGACCACGGCGGGCTGGAAGCGGTGCTCGCCGCCGCGCCGGCGATGAAGCCGGGCAAGCTGCGCGACAACCTCGTCGCCCACGCCGACGCCGCGCGGCTCAGCCGCCAGCTCGTCGCGCTGCGCCTGGACCTGCCGCTTCCCATGCCGCTCGACGACTTGGGCATGAAGGGCATCCCGGACGGGCCGCTGCGGAGCTTCCTAGAGGACCAGGGCTTCAAGTCGCTCCTCACCCGGCTCGACCGCGCCGCGCCCGGCGCGGCCTCGGAGGCGCTCGCGCCGCCGCCCAAGGTGGACACGGCGCCGATCGACCGTTCCGCCTACGAGACGGTGACGGACGAGGCCGCGCTCGACCGCTGGATCGCGGACGCCTACGCCGCCGGCCGCGTCGCGGTGGACACGGAAACGGCCGAGCTCGATTCCATCTCGGCGGGGCTGGCCGGGATCAGCCTCGCCACCGCGCCGGGGCGCGCCTGCTACATCCCGGTCAGCCATGCGGGCGACGACCTGCTCGCCGAGCGCGCGCCGCAGCTCGGCGAGGAGCTGGTGCTCGCCAAGCTCCGCCCGCTGCTGGAGGACCCGGCGGTGCTCAAAATTGGCCACAACTTCAAATACGACTGGATCGTCTTCAGCCAGCGCGGGGTGCGGGTCGCTCCTCACGACGACACCCTGCTCATCTCCTTCGCGCTCGACGCGGGCAAGCACGGGCACGGCATGGACGAGCTGGCGTTGAAGCACCTTGACCACGCCTGCATCGAGTTCAAGCACGTCTGCGGCGTGGGCGCGAAGCGGATCAGCTTCACCAAGGTGCCGCTGGCGCAGGCGACGGAGTACGCCGCGGAGGACGCGGACGTCACCTTGCGCCTGTGGCTGACGCTCAAGCCCCGGCTGTCGGCGGAGCAGGTGACGGCCGTCTACGAACATGTCGACCGCCCGCTCGTCGCCGTCGTCGGCGCAATGGAGACGCACGGGGTCAAGGTGGATGAGAGTGCGCTGGCATCGCTGTCCGAGGAGTTCTCCGGGCGGATCGCCACCTTGGAGGCGCAGGTGTACGAGGCCGCGGGCGGGCCGTTCACCATCGGCAGCCCCAAGCAGCTCGGCGAGGTGCTGTTCGACCGGCTGGCGTTGAAGGGCGGCCGCAAGGGCAAGAGCGGCGTGTGGTCGACGGACGTCACCGAGCTCGAGCGGCTGGCGGCCGGCGGCGCGGAGGTCGCCCGGCTGGTGCTCGACTGGCGGCAGCTCACCAAACTTAAGGTGACCTACACCGACGCGCTGCGCGAGAGCATGAACCCGCGGACGGGGCGCGTGCACACCAGCTACTCGCTGTCCGGCGCGCAGACCGGGCGGCTGTCGTCGACCGACCCCAACCTGCAGAACATCCCGATCCGCACGGAGATCGGCCGCCGCATCCGCGACGCCTTCGTCGCCGACGAGGGCCACGTCATCCTGTCTGCCGACTACTCGCAGATTGAGCTGCGGCTGGCGGCGCACATGGCCGACGTGCCCGAGCTCCGCGTGGCGTTCGCCGACGGCGACGACATCCACTCGCTCACCGCCAACGAGCTGTTCGGCGAGGCGACCCGCGAGCGGCGCGCCCAGGCCAAGACGATCAACTTCGCCATCCTCTACGGCATCTCGCGCTGGGGGCTCGCCGGCCGGCTCGGCATCTCGTCGGAAGAAGCGCAGGACATGATCGACCGCTACTTCAACCGCTTCCCTGGCGTCCGCAACTACATCGCGACCACGCTCGGCCAGGTCCGCCAGACCGGTTTCACCACCACCCTGTTCGGCCGCCGCACGCACTTCACCCGCATCAATTCCAAGCAGATGAACGAGCGCCAGGGCGCCGAGCGCGCCGCGGTGAACGCGCCGATCCAGGGCACTAGCGCCGACATCATCAAGCGGGCGATGACCCGCATGGTCCCCGCGCTCGACGCGGCCGGCTTCGGGACCACGCGGATGCTCCTCCAGGTGCATGACGAGCTGGTGTTCGAAGTGCCCGAAGGCGATGCCGAAGCGGTGAAGCCGGTGATCCGCGAAGTCATGGAGCGCGCCGCCGAACCCTTGGTCCAGCTCTCCGTCCCGCTCGGCGTCGAGATCGGGCACGGCCCAAACTGGGGCGCCGCGCACTGATGAAGGAGGCCGCGGCGGGCGGGGGCGCCGCCGCGTCCACCACCGCCGATTCCGACATCGTCGCGCTCGCCCGGGGCGGGCGCACCAACATGTTCGGCTTTCTGCTACGCCTGGCCGCGCGGCTTCCCTTCCTGTTCGTCGCCGGTCGCCTGTACGGCGCGGAAACGCTCGGCCGCTTCGCCTATGCGGTGATCGTGGTTGAGTTCGCCGCCCAGCTCGCCACGCTGGGCTTGAAGCGGGGCTTGGCCGAACAATTATCCGCCGCCGACCGGCCGCACGTCCGCGTGGTCTGGGACGCGATGTTCGTGGGCGGCGTCGCCTCGGCGCTGGCCGCTGCGGCGCTGATGCTGTTCCCGCAGGCGATGTTCCCCAACAGCGACATGTTCGGGGTCGACTGGCTTTTGCCGCTGGTGATCTTTGCCATCGTCTGGTCGGACCTGAGCCTGGCCGCGCTCGCCTACCGCCGCGACGTTGCCGCCACCGTGCGCGCCCGCGCCGTGGTCGAGCCGTGGACGATCAGCATCGCCGCCGCCGCGCTCTACCCGCTCCACCCGCGCGACGGGCTGATCATTGCCTACGTCCTGTCGCTCGTCGCCGCGCTCGCGGCCTCGCTCTGGCCTTTCTTGCGCAGCTACGGGCCGCCCCGCGGGTGGCGACCGCAGCCGCGGCGGCTGGCGCGCGAGGCGTGGCACTTCATGCCCTTGGCCGCCGCGGACGCGGTGGAATGGGGCTCGCGGCGGCTCGACATCGCCATCCTCGGCCTTTTCTACTCGCCCGCCTTCGTCGGCGTCTACTACGTCGCGCAGCAGGTCGCGACCTTGCCGCAGAAGCTCAAGACGAGCTTCGACCCGATCCTCGGCCCCGTCATCACCCAGAAGCTCGCGGCGGGTGACCGCGCGGCGGTGGCCGCCCAAGTGCGCCAGGTCGGCTTCTGGATCCTCGCCGCGCAGGCTGGGATCGCTTTGGCGCTGGCTATCCCGGGCGAAGCGGTAATGGGGCTCATCGGCCCCAATTTCGTCCAGGGCACCGGCGTGCTCGCCTTTCTCCTCGCCGCGGAGGTCGCGGCGGCGGTGGCGGTGGTGTCGGAAGCGGCGCTGATCTACGTCGCGCGCAAGCGAAACCTCCTGATCTCGCTCGGCATGATCGCGGTCCAGGCGGCGCTCTCCATCTTCTTCATCCGCGGCCTGCGCGACCTCCTGCCCCGCTTCGCCCTGCCCGAGGCCTGGGCCGCGGCGGGGCCGGCGGCGGCGCTGCTCGTCGCGCTCGGCCTCGCGTCCGTCGCCAAGTCGCGCCTGCTCGCCCGCCTGCTGGGCAGCCCCGTCTCCGGCTGGCGCTGGTCCTTGGTGTGGGCGGCGGCGGCGGCGGTGATCGTGGGCCAGCTCGCCATCCTGCTTCCCGAGTGGTTGGAACTGGCGCTGGGCCTGCCCGCGATCCTCCTGGCGTTCGGGGCGGTGATCTGGATCAAGGGGTTCACGGAGGAGGACCGGGTGCTGTTCCGGCGGAGGGCGCGGGTGGAGACGGCCAAGTAGAAGCATGTCGTCCCAGCGAAAGCTGGGACCGCTCTCGCAGATGACTGCCCCGCTACCGGCGTCGCTGGGCGGCGGTCCAGGTCGATAGCGGCCCCAGCTTCGCTGGGGCGACGGCCAATCTCGGTGGAGCGTGGCCTAATGCCGGAAGTGCCGCATCCCCGTGAACAGCATCGCCAGCCCCGCCTCGTCCGCCGCCGCGATCACCTCCGCGTCGCGCACCGAGCCACCCGGCTGGATCACGGCGGTCGCCCCCGCCTCCACCGCGGCCAGCAGCCCGTCGGCGAAGGGGAAGAAGGCGTCGCTCGCCACCGCCGACCCCCGCGTCCGCGGCTCCGGCCAGCCCGCGCGGCGGGCGGCGTCCTCCGCCTTCCAGGCAGCGATGCGCGCGGACTCCAGCCGGTTCATCTGCCCCGCGCCGATGCCGGCGGCGGCGCCGTCGCGGACGTAGACGATCGCGTTCGACTTGACGTGCTTGGCGACGAGCCAGGCGAAGCGGAGGTCCGCCATCTCTTGGCTGGTCGGCGCGCGCTTAGTGACCAGGCGCAGCCCCGCCTCGTCCAGCGCCCCAGCGTCGCGGTCCTGCGCGAGCAGACCGCCCGCGATGCTCCGCAGGCTCAGGCCCCCGCGCCGCGTGTCGGGGAGCGCGCCCGTCAGCAGCAGCCGCAGGTTCTTCTTCGCCGCGAAGCGCGCGCGCGCTTCCTCCGTCGCGGACGGTGCGACCACCACCTCCGTAAAGATGTCGGTGATCGCCTCCGCCGTTTCGCCGTCGAGCGGTCGGTTTACCGCGACGATGCCGCCGAACGCTGACACGCCGTCGCACTGGAACGCCGCGCGGTACGCCTCCAGCAGCGTGTCCCCGCTCGCCACCCCGCAGGGGTTAGCGTGCTTCACGATCACGCAGGTCGGCGGCCCGCCGGCGAATTCCGCGACGAGCTCCAGCGCGGCGTCCGCGTCGTTGAGGTTGTTGTAGGACAGCTCCTTGCCCTGCAGCTGCTCGGCCTGGGCGATGCCCCGCTCCGCGCCGCCGCGCGGGACGTAGAGCGCGGCGCGCTGGTGCGGGTTCTCCCCGTAGCGCAAGCTCTGCACCCGCGCGAAGCTCAGGTGGAGGCGCTCGGGCGGGCCGTCGCCTTCCCCGCTCGCGAACCAAGCGGCGATCGCCGCGTCGTAGGCGGCGGTGGCGGCGAACGCCTTGGCCGCGAGCCGCGCGCGGAAAGGCAGGGCGGTCGCGCCGTCCCGCGCCGCCAGCTCGGCCAGCAGCGCGGGGTAGTCGGCCGGGTCGGTGACCACCGCCACGCCCGCGTGGTTCTTCGCCGCCGAGCGGAGCATCGCCGGGCCGCCAATGTCGACGTTCTCGATGATCTCCGCGTCCGGCGCTTCCCGCGCCACCGTGTCCTCGAACGGGTAAAGGTTGACCACCAGCAGGTCGATTTCGCCGATGCCGTTTGCGGCCAGCGCCGCCTCGTGCTCGGCGTTCCCCCGCGCCGCGAGCAGCCCGCCGTGGACCGCCGGGTGGAGCGTCTTCACCCGCCCGTCCATCATCTCGGGAAAGCCGGTGAGCTCCGCCACGTCGCGCACCATCAATCCCGCGTCGCGCAAGGCCGCGGCGGTGCCCCCCGTGCTCACCAGCTCGACGCCGCGCGCCGACAGGGCGGTGGCGAGCTCGGCCAGCCCCGCCTTGTCCGACACGGAGAGCAGCGCGCGGCGGATTGGCACGTCGGTCATGAGCGGAGCTCCGCGCCGCCCCGCAAGGCCGCGATGTTGGCGCGGTAGGCGTCGGGCCCGCCCCGGAAGGCGGCAGTGCCCGCGACGAGCACGGTCGCCCCCGCGTCGGTCGCCCGGCGCGCGGTCGCCGGGTCGACGCCGCCGTCGACCTCGACCTCGATGGGTTTGCCGATCCTCGAAACGCGCTCGGCCACCGCCTCCACCTTGCGGAGCTGGCCGTCGATGAAGCCCTGCCCGCCAAAGCCCGGGTTGACGCTCATCACCAGCACGAGGTCGACCTCCTCCAGCACGTAATCGAGCGCCGCCATCGGGGTCGCCGGGTTCAGGGAGACACCCGCCCGCTTGCCCAGGCTCCCGATACGCTGGATCGTCCGGTGCAGATGCGGCCCGGCCTCCGGGTGGACGGTGATGACGTCCGCGCCCGCTTCGGCGAACGCTTCCAGGAACGGGTCGACCGGCGCGATCATCAGGTGGACGTCGAACGGCTTCGCCGAATGCGGGCGCAGCGCGCGCACCACGGCGGGGCCGATGGTGAGGTTGGGGACGAAGTGGCCGTCCATCACGTCGACGTGGACCCAGTCCGCGCCCGCTTCGTCGATCGCGCGCACCTCTTCCCCCAGCCGCGCGAAGTCGGCGGACAGGATGGAGGGCGCGATCTTCACGGGGCTGCGCACGGCGCGGGCCTAGCGGGGCGGGGTGGAGCGGGCAAGCGGGTGCGCCTCGCGCGGCCCGCCCTTCGACAGGCTCAGGGCTGACGGGGTTGTTGGATGTCTATTTGCCCAAAGCCGTCAGCCCTGAGCCTGTCAAAGGGCAGGAAACGCGCACCGCCTTCGCCGGGCCGCTCACTCCGCCCGCCGGAACCGCGCGAAGAAGAAGCCGTCCGCGCCGCCCTCCGCCGCCAGCGCCGAGGGCAGCACCCGGACGAAGCCGCGCGCGTCCGTCCGCGTCCAGGCCGGCAGCTCTTCCGGCGCCGGCGGCTCCGCCCGGTAGTCGCCGCGCCCCCACAGGAAAGTCTTGGCCACCGCCTCGCCCTCCTCCGGCTCGAGCGAGCATACCGCGTAGACCAGCCGCCCGCCCGGCCGCACCCACTCCGCCGCACGCGCGAGCATCGCGCCTTGCGCTTCCGCCAGCTCGGCGATCGCCCGCGGGCGGACGCGGTGGAGCACGTCGGGGTGGCGGCGGTAGGTGCCCGTCGCGCTGCACGGCGCGTCGAGCAGCACGGCGTCAGCAGGCTCGCGCGGCTCCCACCGCAGCACGTCGGCCGTCACCACCTCGGCCTCTAGCCCCGTGCGCGCCAGGTTGTCGCGGAGTCGCGCGAGACGATTTTCGCTCGCGTCCACCGCCGTCGCGCGCCAGCCGGCGGCGGCGAGCTGCATCGCCTTGCCGCCGGGCGCGGCGCACAGGTCCAGGACGCGATGCCCCGCACCGCCGTCGCCCAGCAGCCGCGCGGGGAGCTGGGACGCGGCGTCCTGCACCCACCAGTCCCCGTCCGCGTAGCCGGGCAGCTCGGCCGGCGCCGTCCCGCGTGGCAGCCGCCGGTGGCCGGGCAGGAGCGAGGGCGCATCGGCGAAGCCCTCCGCCCCCGGCTTGAGCGCCACGTCGAGCGGCGGCGGCTCCGCCAGCAGCGCGCGCGCCGCCTCCACCTCCGCTTCTCCCCAAGCCGCGCGCCACCGCTCGGCGACCGCCGCGGGCAGCGTCGGCTGCTCGGGCAGCGCCGCGCCGTTGCGGAGCAACGTCCCGAACACGCCGTGGACGAGCCGCCGCGGACCGCCGTCGACCAAGGGCAGCACGGTGGCGATCGCCGCGTGCGGCGGGGTGCGCAGCCGCAGCGCCTGCGCGAGCGCGATCCGCAGCGCCCCGCGCGCCTTGGCGTCCGGCGGCAGCGGCTTGGCCGTCGCCCCGTCGATCAGCGCGTCGAGGTCGGGCAGCCAGCGCAGCGCCTCGCCGGCGATGGCCAGCGCCAGCCGCCGGTCGTCCTCACGGGGGAGGCGCACGGCCTCCGCGTCCAAAGGCAGCCCGCGGCGCAGCACCCGGTCGAGAAGGTCGAGCGCCGCGCGCCGCGCGCCCGCGCCGGCGATGGTTTTGGAATCGGTCACCGCTGGCAAATGGCCGCCCCGCTCCCGATATGCCACCCATGACGAACCGCCGCCCGCCCCACGTCAAGCCGCCCGCCCACCTGTCCCCGTCGCCCCCGGTGCCCGATCCCGAGCCGGTGCCGGCCGCGACGGAGCACGGCGGGCGCAAGGGACCTGACCCCACCCGCTACGGCGATTGGGAGAACAAGGGCATCGCCATCGATTTCTGACGCGGATCGGGATCGGGCGTTCCGCACCCATTCCCCGTTCGGGCTGAGCTTGTCGAAGCCCTTCCTTCCCTTCGACGGCGGGGTATCCGGAAAGGCGTTTCGATAGGCTCAGCGCGAACGGAGTTTTGGGCAGCCGAGATGAAAGCGCGTCAGGCGGCGCTCAGCGCGCCCGGTCGTCCGCCGGGCCGCCGATCAGCAGGTAACGCCGATCGCAGTAGCCGCAGTCGATGAAGCCCTTCTCGTCCATCTGCATGAACACGCGCGGATGGCCCAGGGCGGGCGCGATCTCGCCGGACCCGTCGCAGGCGACGCGGCGCGAGCGGACGCGGATGACTTCGGGCGGGGGCGGCGCGACCATGGGAACGGGCCGATAAGCGGCGCGCCGCCCGAAGTCCACCGGCCGTCCGTTGCTTGCGCCCTCCCTTCAAGCCGCTATGCCGCGCGCCATGACCGAGGCCGCCGTCAGCATAGAAGCGTTGGAGAAGAACTACGCCGGCGGCAAGCGCGCGCTGGACGGCGTCAGCTTGAGGATCCCGCGCGGCGCCATCTACGGGCTGCTCGGCCCCAACGGCGCCGGCAAGTCGACCACCATCAACATCCTCGCCGGTCTGGTGAACAAAACGGGCGGGCGCGCATCCATCTGGGGCTTCGACATCGACGAGCACCCGCGCAACGCCAAGGCGTGCATCGGCATCGTGCCCCAGGAAATCTTGTTCGATCCCTTCTTCACCCCCGCCGAGACGCTCGACATCCAGGCCGGGCTCTACGGAGTGCCCAAGGCGAGGCGGCGCACGCGCGAGCTGCTCCGCGCGGTCCACCTGGAGGACAAGGCCGACGCCTACGCGCGCACCTTGTCCGGCGGCATGAAGCGCCGCCTGCTCGTCGCCAAGGCGATGGTCCACTCGCCGCCCATCCTGGTCCTCGACGAGCCCACGGCGGGCGTCGACATCGAGCTCCGCCAGCAGCTGTGGGACTACGTCCGCCAGCTCAACGCGGACGGAGTCACCGTTGTCCTCACCACCCATTATCTCGAGGAAGCCGAGCAGCTCTGCGACCGCATTGCCATCATCAACAACGGCCGGGTGATCGCGGACGAGGCGACGCGCGACCTCGTCGGCATGGCGCAGGAGAAGGCGGTGGAGGTGACGGTGGACCGGGACCTGGCCGCCCCGCCCGCCGCGTCCTGCTTCGACAAGGTCGAGCTGGTCGGCCCGCGCACGCTCCGCATCACCTACCGCAAGGACCGGGTCAACGCGGGCGAGGTGCTCGCCGCCGTGGCGCGCGAAGGGCTGGGCATCGTCGACGTGTCGACGCGAGAGGCGGATTTGGAGGACGTGTTCCTCAACCTCACCCGGGCGGCGGATGGACGGTAGGACGGTGTGAACGGTCCGATGAGCCAGAACACCGTTCCTCCTGAGCTTGTCGAAGCCTGTCCTGAGCGACGCCGCAGGCGGCGTCGAAGGGGGCTCCCCTTCTTCTCCGCCCGTCGAAGAAGAGGGCTTCGACAGGCTCAGCCCCAACAAATCTCGAGCGAGCTGGGACTATGACGGTCGGCTCCGAAGCTTCCTACGACGTCGTGATCGTCGGCTCGGGCGCGGCCGGGCTCACCGCCGCGCTCAACCTCGCCGAGCGCTGCCGCGTGCTCGTGCTCGCCAAGGGCGGGCTGTCCGAAGGCTCCACCGCTTGGGCGCAGGGCGGCATCGCCGCCGTGCTGGAGGAGGGCGACAGCTTCGCGGACCACGTCCGCGACACGATGGTCGCCGGCGCCGGGCTCAACGACCGCGATGTGGTTGAGTTCGTCGTGGAGGGCGCACCCGCCGCCATCGAGCGGCTCGCCGCGCTCGGCGTGCCGTTCAACGCCGGCGAGGCGGCGGAGCGCTGGCACCTGACGCGTGAAGGCGGGCACAGCCACCGCCGCATCGTCCACGTCGACGACGCCACCGGCTGGGCGGTGCAGCAGGCGCTGGAGCGCGCGGCGGCGCTGAACCCCAACATCACGCTCCGCCCGCACATGGTAGCGGTGGACCTCGTCACCGGTCGCCATGCGGAGACGCCCAGCGCCGACCGGCGCGTGCGCGGCGTCTACGCCGTGAACAAGGAAACTGGCCGCGTCGAGCTGTTCACCGGCCGCGCGACCATCCTCGCCACCGGCGGCGCGGGCCGCGCCTACCTCTACTCCACCGCGCCCCGCGGCGCGACGGGCGACGGCATCGGCATGGCGTGGCGCGCGGGCTGCCGCGTGTCGAACATGGAGTTCATGCAATTCCATCCGACCTGCCTCTACAATCTGGAGACCAAGAACTTCCTGATCACGGAGGCGGTGCGCGGCGAGGGCGGGCATCTCCGCTTGCCCGGCGACGGCCATCGCTTCATGCCCGATTTCGACCCCCGCGCCGAGCTCGCGCCCAGGGACGTGGTGGCGCGCGCGATCGACCACGAGATCAAGCGGCTCGGGCTTGATTACGTCCACCTCGACATCAGCCACTTGGCCCCCGAGTTTGTCGAAGCGCATTTCCCGACGATCCACGCGAAGCTGTTGGGTTTGGGCATCGACATGCGGCAGGAGCCGATCCCCGTCGTCCCCGCCCAGCATTACACCTGCGGCGGCATCGTGGTGGACCGCAATGGGCGCACCGATCTCCCCGGCCTTTACGCCGCGGGCGAATGCACAGAGTCCGGGCTGCACGGTGCCAACCGGCTCGCCTCCAACAGCCTCCTCGAATGCTTCGTCTTCGGCGAGGCGGCGGCGAAGCACATCCTGGCCCACGCGGACGATCTTCCTCCGCCCCCGCCGATCCGCCCCTGGGACGAGAGCCGCGTCACCCATTCGGACGAGGAGGTCGTCGTGCACCACAACTGGCGGGAGATCCGCCGCTTCATGTGGGACTATGTCGGCATCGTCCGCACCACCAAGCGGCTGGAGCGAGCGCTGCGCCGGGTGGAGCTGCTGCGGGCAGAGGTGGACGAATATTACGGCCACTTCCGCGTGACACCCGACCTAATCGAGTTGCGCAACCTGGTCGAGGTGGCGGGGCTGATCGTCCGCTCCGCGCTCGCCCGCCGCGAGAGCCGCGGGCTTCACTACACGCTCGATTATCCGGAGATGCTGCCGAACGCGGTCGACACGGTGCTGACGCCGCCCGCCCACGGCTGAGGATGGGCGCGGGCAAGCCCCTCTCTTCAGGGGGAGGGGGCTAACTCCCTCACGCCACCGCGCCCGCTTCGGCCCCGGCCGCCGCGCGCAGCCGTTCCACGGCCCGCTCCCGCCCGATCAGCGGCAGCAGCGCGCGCATGTCCGGCCCGTGCTCGCGGCCGGTAAGCGCCAGGCGCAGCGGCAGGAACAGCGCGCGACCCTTGCGCCCCGTCGCCTTGAGCGCGTCGGTCAGCGCGCCCCACGGATCGCCCGCCCAGTCGATGCCCCCGGCTTCGTCCGCCGCGAAGAGGAGGAAGGCGCGGTCGTCGTCGCCGAAGACTTCAGGCGGGGCGACCGATCCTTCGACCACTGCCCACCAGTCCGCCGCCTCCGCCACCCGCGCCAGGTTGGGCCGGATCGCCTCCCACGCCGCCCGGTCCATCCCCGCCGGCAACCGGTCGGCCACCGCCTCCCACGGCAGTCCGTGGACGATCCGCGCGTTCAGCCCCTCCAGCTCGTGCAGGTCGAAGCGCGCAGGGGCACGACCGAAGTCGGCGAAGGAGAAGCCCTCGGCCAGGCGGGAGAGGTCGGCCACGGGCTAGACCGGCTTGGCCGTCCCGAGCCGCGCGAGCAGGGCGGCGACCGCGACCGGCTCGATCCTCGCCTCGCGCAGCTCGTCCGCGCCGAAGGACCCGAGCCGCTTGCTCAGCTTGCCCTCGTCGCCGACGAGCAGCGCGGCGTGGGCGAACCGCGGCGGTTCGGCGCCGAGCACGTCGAACATCTGCACCTGCGCCGCCGTGTTCGATACATGATCCTCGCCGCGCACCACATGAGTAACGCCCATCTCGACGTCGTCGACCACGGAGGGGAAGAGGTAGAGCCAGCTCCCGTCTTCGCGCCGGACCACGGGATCGGACAGCTGGCGCGGGTCGAAGCGCTGGGAGCCGCGGATCAGGTCGTCCCATTCGATGGGCGAGTCCTCGTCCAGCCGGAAGCGCCAGTGCGGCCGCCGCCCTTCCGCCTCCAGCGCCGCGCGCTCGGCGTCCGACAGCCGCAGCGCCGCCCGGTCGTAGATCGGCGGCAGCCCGCGCCCGAGCAGCACCTTGCGCTTGATGTCGAGTTCCGCCGCCGTCTCGTAGGCCGGGTAGATGCGCCCCGCGGCTCGCAGGCGCTCGAACGCTTCCTCGTACAGCGCGGACCTCGCCGACTGGCGCGCTTCCCCGTCCAGGGTCAGCCCGAGCCATCGGAGGTCCGCGCGGATCGACTCTACGAATTCCTCCTTCGAGCGCGCGGCGTCCGTGTCGTCGATGCGGAGCCACATCCGCCCCCCGTTCGCCCGCGCCCACAGCCAGTTGTGGAACGCGGCCCGGATGTTGCCGATGTGAAGCCGCCCGGTGGGCGACGGCGCGAAGCGGGTGACGACGGACATGGACCGCGCTTAGGCCCGCCCGCCCGCCGCCTCAACCGAAGAGCAGGCCGTTCAGCACCCGCCCCGGCACGAAGGCGAAAACGCCCGCGGTGAGGAGGCCGACATAGGCTCCGATCACCGCGTAACGGTGCGCGGTCATGTTGCCCGTCCGCGCCGCCCACACCGCGCGGGCGATCGACAGGGGCGTGACGACCGAGAAGACGTGGATCGGGCTGAACCCGCCCGTCAGCCCGGTGAGCCAGAAGCTGGACACGGACGCGCCCAGCATCAGCGCCATCCACAGCCGCCCGGCGACCCGGTGCGGCCGGTCGCCCTTGCGCCGGGCGAGCAGCCACGCGCCCAACGGGATCGCCGGCACCGCCGTCCCCAGGTGGACGGCGAGCGCGGGCGACCAGTCCTCGTCCGTCCCGCCCCCCGGCGCCATCGCGCCCGACAAGGCCACCAGCAGCACCGTGACCAGCACCGTCCCGACGGCGGTCGCCGCCACCACCCACGGGTTCACGCCCGCCGTCCCGCCCCTTGCCGCCTTGCTCGCCATTCCGCCGCGCTCCATGTTCGCCTGCGAAGGGAAGGCACGGCATGACGACGGCCGGCAACGACGGTTTCGCGGGCGGCGCGGACGGCTTCGCCGGCGGCGCGGACGCCCGTTCGCGCGACGCGAACGGGACGCCCGGCCCGCGCACCCGCCTCGCGCGGCGGGTTGCGGTCGAGCTGTTCGTCACCGCGGCCGTCGGCGCGGTGTTCGGGTTGCTCGGCCCGTTCGGCTCCTTCCCGATCCCCTTGGGCGAGCGATTGATCGTCTGGGTGTTGTTGATCCTCGCCGGCTACTTCATCTTCCGGCCGCTGGGGATCGTCGCGCGCTGGGCGGCGACCGCCGCCCGCGTGCCACTGTTCGCCGCCGAGCTCGGCGCGGCGCTGCTTGCGGCCGTGCCGATGAGCTTCGTCGTCGCCGCCTCATTTCGCCGCCTTTACGGGGTGCTCGGCGGCGGGAACTGGTTCGCCGAACTTTACCCGCAGGTGCTGCTGGTCGGCGTGCTCATGCGCGTGCTCGTCTTCGTCCTGTTCGAGCGGGAGCGCGTCGAGGCCGACGCGCCCGCGTCCGCCGCCCCGCTTCCGGGCGCGGCCCCGCCCGTCGACGCCGCCCCGCCGCTCGCGGCGACCCCGCCCCGCTCCCGTTTCCTCGACCGTTTACCGCCCGGCCTCGGCCGGCTGCGCGCGCTGGAGATGGAGGACCACTACGTCCGCGCGCACGGCGCGGCTGGCAGCACGCTCGTCCTGCTGCGGATGCGCGACGCGGTGGCCGAACTCGGCGCGGACGGGACTCAGGTGCATCGCAGCTGGTGGGTGGCGAAGGACGCGGTGGAGCGCGTCGAGCGCGACGGCCGCAACCTGCGGCTCCGGCTCGCCGGGGGGCTCCTCGTCCCCGTGTCGCGCGCCCAGGCGGCGGAGGTGCGCGCCTGGGCCGAGGCCGCTTGCCGGGCGCGGGCGGCGGGTTAAAGGAGGCGGCCACCTCCCCGACAAGGCGGACCCATGAAGCTCCTCGCCGGCAACTCGAACCTGCCGCTCGCGCGCGCCATCTCCGACTATCTCGAGCTGCCGCTGACGGAGGTCAGCGTGCGCCGCTTCGCCGACGAGGAGATCTTCGTCGAGGTCCACGAGAACGTCCGCGGCGAGGACGTGTTCGTGCTCCAGTCGACCGCTTACCCGGCGAACGACAACCTGATGGAGCTGCTGATCTGCATCGACGCGTTGCGCAGGGCCTCGGCTAGACGGATCACCGCGGTGGTGCCCTATTTCGGCTACGCCCGGCAGGACCGGAAGCCCGGTCCCCGCACGCCGATCTCCGCCAAGCTCGTCGCCAACATCATCACCACCGCGGGCGCCGACAGGGTGCTGTCCGTCGACCTCCACGCCGGGCAGATCCAGGGCTTCTTCGACATCCCCACCGACAATCTCTACGCTGCGCCCGTGATGTCCGCCGACATCCTGGCGCGCTGGGCGGACCGGGCGATCACCGTGGTGTCGCCGGACGTCGGCGGCGTGGTGCGCGCCCGCACGCTCGCCAAGCGGCTCAGGAACGCGCCCCTCGCCATCGTCGATAAGCGGCGCGAGCGCGCGGGCGAATCAGAGGTGATGAACATCATCGGCGAGGTGGAGGGCCGCTTCTGCGTCCTCGTCGACGACATCGTTGATTCGGCCGGCACGCTCTGCAACGCCGCCGCGGCGCTCCGCGCGGGCGGCGCGGAGGAGGTCGTCGCCTACGTCTCCCACGGCGTGCTGTCGGGCGGGGCCGCGGCCCGGGTGGCGAAATCGGAACTTGCCGAGCTCGTCGTCACCGACTCCATCTGCATGCCGGACGCGGTAAAGGAGGTGGCGAACCTGCGCCAGCTCACCATCGCCCCGCTTCTCGCGGAGGCGATCAAGCGCATCGCGGACGAAAGCTCGGTGTCGAGCCTGTTCGACTGAGGGCGGGTCGGGAGGAGCAAGGCGGAGCGCGCCAACCCTCTCCCCGTCAGCCCTGAGCCTGTCGAAGGACGGGCCACGCGCACCGCGGTTGGCGCGTGCGGCCCGCCCTTCGACAGGCTCAGGGCTGACGGGGTAAGGAGCGCGCATGAGTTTCTCAACCAACCCCGCCGACCTCCTCCTCGCCCACCGCCTCGCCGACGCCGCGGGCGACGCCATCCGCCCCCTGTTCCGCGCCCGCTTCGCCGTCGAGCATAAGGTGGACGCCTCCCCCGTCACCGAGGCCGACCGCGCGGCGGAGGCCGCCATGCGCGCAATCCTCGACGCGGAGCGGCCCGACGACGGCGTGATCGGCGAGGAGTACGGCGAGAAGCCTGGCCGCTCCGGCCGCCGTTGGGTGCTCGACCCGATCGACGGCACCCAGAGCTTCGTCGCGGGCCGCCCGATCTTCGGCACGCTGATCGCGCTGCTCGAAGGGGACCGCCCCGTCCTCGGCGTCGTCGACCAGCCGATCGCGCGCGAACGCTGGAGCGCCGCCGCCGGGCGGCCGACCGAGCTGAACGGCGCAGGCGTCGCGGCGCGGACGGGGCGGGGGCTGACGCAAGCCCTGCTCGCTTCCACCAGCCCCCGCTTCTTCGGCGCGGCCGACCTCAAAGGCTTCGCCCGGATCGAGCGGGCGTCGCGCCAAGCGACCGTGTTCGGCGGCGACTGCTACAACTACGCGCTGCTCGCCTCCGGCCACCTCGACCTGGTGGTCGAGGCCGGCCTCAAGCTCCACGACTTCGCCGCGCTCGTCCCCGTGGTCGAAGGCGCGGGCGGGGCGATGGCCGACTGGAACGGCCGCCCGCTCCACGCAGGGAGCGACGGCCGGGTGATCGCCGCAGGCTCGCGCGCGCTGCTGGACGAAGCGGTCGCGCTGCTCCGTTCCGGCTGAACCTTGCCTACCTCGCGCGCCGCCCCTATAGGCGCGCGCTTCCCCCATCAGGTGGAAACCGATCGCCCGGCCAGTGAGGGCTGCCGTGGCGCTCGCGAAACGTCGACCCCGCGAGGGTCAACAAGGAGACGAAAATGCCCAAGCTGAAGACCAAGAGCGGGGTGAAGAAGCGCTTCAAGCTCACCGCCACAGGCAAGATCAAGCACGGGGTCGCCGGCAAGCGCCACCGGCTGATCAGCCACAACGGCAAGTACATCCGCCAGAACCGCGGCACTTTCGTGCTGTCGGAGGCCGACACCAAGACGGTGAAGGCCTGGGCGCCGTATGGCTTGAAGTAAGAAGGAGGACGAACCGACATGGCACGCGTCAAGAGGGGCGTCACCACCCGCGCCAAGCACAAGCGCATCCTGGAACAGGCCAAGGGCTACTACGGCCGGCGCAAGAACACGATCCGCATCGCCCGCCAGGCGGTCGAGAAGGCGGGGCAATACGCCTACCGCGACCGCAAGGTGAAGAAGCGCAGCTTCCGCGCGCTGTGGATTCAGCGCATCAATGCGGCGGTCCGCGTGGAAGGGCTGACCTACGGCCAGTTCATGCACGGGCTGAAGCTCGCGGGCGTCGAGCTCGACCGCAAGGTGCTCGCCGACATCGCGGTGCACGAGGGCGAGGCGTTCCGCGCCATCGTCGCCCAGGCGCGCGCGGCGCTGCCGGCGGAGCCGCAGGCGCTCGCGGCGTAAACCGATTGGGGGAGGGGGAGCGCCGCTCCTCCCTCCCCCGTTCGCCCTGAGCTCGTCGAAGGGCATTCTTTCTTCTTCGCACGGAAGAAGGGGAGGGCTTTGACCAGCTCAGCCCGAACGGGATTGTTCGTCGTGGCCGACCTGGATCAACTAGAGACCGAGACCCTCGCCCGCATCGCGGACGCGGCCGATCTCCCCGCACTCGACGCCGCGCGCGTCGCCGCGCTCGGCAAGCAAGGCAGCGTTAGCGCGCTGCTGAAGACGCTGGGCGGCATGACGCCCGTGCAGCGCCAGGCCGAGGGCCCCCGCATCAACGGCCTGCGCGAGCGCGTCGCCGCCGCCGTGGCTGAGCGCAAGGAAGCGCTGGAAGCGGCCGCGCTCAACGTCCGCCTCGCCACCGAGCGGCTGGACATGACGTTGCCGCTGGCCGCGTCGCCGCGGGGCACCGTCCACCCCGTGTCCCAGGTCATGGACGAGCTCGCCGAGGTGTTTGCCGACCTCGGCTTCGCCGTCGCGACCGGGCCGGAGATCGAGGACGACTGGCACAACTTCACCGCGCTCAACATTCCCGAGAGCCACCCGGCGCGGGCGATGCACGATACCTTTTATTTCGGCGACAGCCCGACCGGCGGCGAGCAAAGCTCGCCGTCCGACGGCGGCTCCGCCGCCGCGAGCCGGCCGAAGCGGATGCTGCTGCGTACCCACACCTCGCCGGTCCAGGTCCGCGCGATGACCTCGCAGCCGCCGCCCCTCCGCGTGATCGCCCCCGGCCGCGTGTACCGGTCGGACTCGGACGCGACCCACACGCCGATGTTCCACCAGATCGAAGGGCTGGTGATCGACCGCGGCATCCACCTCGGCCACCTCAAATGGACGCTGGAGACCTTCCTCCGCGCCTTCTTCGAGCGCGACGACGTCGTGCTGCGCCTGCGGCCCTCCTACTTCCCTTTCACCGAGCCCTCGGTCGAGGTCGACGTCGGCTACTCGGTCGAGAACGGCCGCCGCGTGATCGGCGGGGCGGAAGGCTGGATGGAGGTGCTCGGCTCCGGCATGGTTCACCCTAAGGTGCTCCGCGAATGCGGGCTCGACCCGGACGAGTGGCAGGGCTTCGCCTTCGGCACGGGGATCGACCGGCTGGCGATGCTCAAATACGGCATGGACGACCTCCGCGCCTTTTTCGACGGCGACCTGCGCTGGCTGCGCCACTACGGCTTCGCTGCGCTCGACGTGCCGACGCTCTCCGGGGGGCTCAGCTCGTGAAGTTCACCCTATGCTGGTTGCGCGAGCACTTGGAGACGGACGCGCCGCTGGGCGCTATCGTGGAGAAGCTCACCGCAATCGGCCTGGAGGTTGAGGGGGTGGAGAACCCGGCGGAGAAGCTCGCCGCCTTCCGCGTCGCCCGCGTGCTCACCGCCGAGCGGCACCCGCAGGCCGACAAGCTGCAACTGCTGACGGTGGACGCTGGCGAGGGCGCGCCAATCCAGGTCGTCTGCGGCGCCCCCAACGCGCGCGTGAACCTGATCGGCGTGTTCGGTCCGCCGGGCGCCTACGTTCCCGGTTCCGGCATCACGCTCAAGGTCGCCGCGATCCGCGGTGTGGAAAGCCGCGGCATGATGTGCTCGGCGCGCGAGCTGGAGATCGGCGAAGGGCACGATGGCATTATCGAGCTGCCCGATGACGCGCCGGTCGGAGCCTCCTTCCCCGACTACGCCGGCCTCGCCGACCCAGTGATTGACGTCGCGGTGACGCCCAACCGGCAGGACGCGATGGGCGTGCGCGGCATCGCCCGTGACCTCGCCGCCGCCGGGCTGGGCAAGCTCCGCGCGCTGGACGTGCCCTCCATCCAGGGCACCTTCCCGTGCCCGATCGAGATTCGCACGGACGACCCGGCCGGCTGCCCCGCCTTCTACGGCCGCGCGCTCCGGGGGGTGCGCAACGGCCCCTCGCCCGACTGGCTCCGCCGGCGGCTGGAGGCGGTCGGCCAGCGCTCGATCAGCGCGATGGTCGACATGACCAACTATGTCATGCTGACCCACGGTCGCCCGCTCCATGTCTATGACCTCGCCAAGCTCCAGGGCGCGCTCGTTGCCCGGCGCGCGCGCGACCGCGAGGAGCTGGTCGCGCTGAACGGCCGCACGTACCGGCTCGACGCGGAGATGACGGTGATCGCCGACGACTGCGCCGTGCATGACATCGGTGGCATCATGGGCGGCGAGCATTCGAGCGTTACGGAGGAGACCACCGACGTTCTGATCGAGTGCGCCTATTTCGACCCGCAGACGATCGCCCGCACCGGGCAGCGCCTGTCGCTCGCTTCCGACGCGCGCACCCGCTTCGAGCGCGGGGTGGACCCGGCCTTCCTCGACGACGGGCTCGCCGTCGCGACGGCGCTCGCGCTGGAGCTGGCCGGCGGCGAGCCGTCCGAGGTCGTCCGCGCCGGCTCTCCGCCGGACCTGTCGCGCCGCATCCCCTTCAACCCCGCGCGCACCCTCGCGCTCGCCGGCGTCGATCTATCCCCCGACGAGCAGCGTGCGATCCTGGCGCGTCTCGGCTTCCGGGCGAAGGGCGACGCGGTCGTCGCCCCGTCGTGGCGCCGCGACGTCGAGGGTCCCGCCGACCTCGTCGAGGAGGTAGTCCGCATCGCCGGGCTCGACCGCGTGCCTTCCACCCCGCTCCCCCGCCCGCCCGGCGTGGCCAAGCCTACCGCCACCCCCGAGCAGCGGCTCCACCGCCGCCTACGCCGCGAGGCCGCCGCACGAGGCTTGGACGAGGCAGTGACGTGGAGCTTCATCGGCGAGGCCGCCGCGGCGCTGTTCGGCGGCGCGGCCTGGACGCTCGCCAACCCGATCAGCGACGACATGCGCGCGATGCGGCCGTCCATGCTCCCCGGTCTCGTGTCCGCCGCTCGCCGCAACCGCGACCGCGGCGAGCGGAGCGTGCGCCTCTTCGAGCTCGGCCGCCGCTACCTCGCAGACGCGGAGCGCCCCACGCTCGGCCTGCTCCTCGCCGGCGAGCGGAGCGGCCGCGACTGGCGGGACGGCTGCGCGCGAGGCTTCGACGCCTACGACGCCAAGGCGGAGGTGCTCGCGCTGCTCGCCGCCGCGGGCGCGCCCATTGAGCGGCTGCAGGTCATGGATGCCGCCGGCCCGCCCGGCGTCTACCATCCCGGCCGCTCTGCCTCCCTGCGCCTCGGGCCGAAGACGGTGCTCGCCGACTTCGGCGAGCTCCACCCCGCGGCGCTCCGCGCGCTCGACCTCGCCGCGCCCGCCGTCGCGGCCGAACTCTACTTGGACGCGCTGCCCAAGCGCCGGACCTCCGGCCCGTTCCGCCCCGCCTTCCGGCCGGAGGCCCTGCAGGCCGTCCGGCGCGACTTCGCCTTCCTCGTCGATGCGTCGCTGGCGGCCGACCGCCTGCTCGCGGCCGTGCGCGGCGCGGATAAGGCGGCGATCGCCGACGCCGCGGTGTTCGACGTCTTCACCGGCGCGGGCGTGGAGCAAGGGAGCAAGTCGGTCGCGGTGGAGGTGGTGCTCCAGCCGAGCGAGCGGAGCTTCACGGACGCGGAGCTGGCGGCGATCTCCGACAAGGTGGTCGCCGCGGCGGTCAAGCTGGGCGCGCGGTTGCGGGCCTAGGGCGAGCCGCTTTTTGTAATCATTCGTCATCCCGGCCTTGAGCCGGGACCCACCTGCCCTTCCACCGCTGGAGCGGAGGGAAGGTGGGCCCCGGGTCCAGTCCGAGGTGACGAAGTACTGATAGTAGCCGTGATCACGCCTACCGCCCCAGCAGGAACACCGCGTGCTCCGCGCGCCAGTTCGCGCCCCTCGCCCCGCACCGCCGGTCGCTGGTCAGAAACCACGCCCGTTCCGCCCGCCACCCGCGCTCGGCGACGAGCGCGCGGAAGTCGGCCACCGTCAGCTGGTGGATGTTCGCCGTCTCCCACCAGCTCACCGGCAGCGCGGCGGTGACCGGCATCCGCCCGGAGCGGAGCAGCGCCCAGCGCACCTGCCAATAGGCGAAGTTGGGGAAGCTCACGAAGGCGCGCGGCGCGATGCGCAGGAGTTCGGCCAACACTCGGTCGGGGTGGCGCACCGTCTGTAACGTCTGGCTGAGGATCGCATAGTCGACCGCGTCGTTCGGGTAGTCGGCGAGGTCGCGGTCGGCGTCGCCCTGCACGACGGACAAGCCCCGCGCCACCGCCGCCGACACGTTCGCGCCGTCGATCTCGATCCCCCGCGCGTCCGCGTCGCGGAGTGAGCGAAGCGTGGCTAGGAGCCCTCCGTCCCCGCAGCCCACGTCGAGCACGCGAGCGCCGCGGGGTACGTGGTCGGCGATGACGCGGAGGTCGGGGCGGAGGCTCACCGCTCGCCCGCCCGGAGGAACCCGTCCACCACCGCGCGCAGCTCCGCGTTCTCCAGCAGGAACGCGTCGTGGCCGAACGGCGAGCGCAGCTCGACGAAGCTCGCCGGCGCCCCCGCCGCGTGGAGCGCGCGCACCACCGCGCGCGACTCGGCCGTCGGGTACAGCCAGTCGCTGTCGAAGCTGACGACGCAGAAGCGCACCCCCGCCGCCCCCGCCCCGCGGAACGCGTCGGCGAGCCGCCCGCCGTGCTCCTGGCCTAGGTCGAAATAATCCATCGCCCGGGTGATGTAGAGGTAGCTGTTCGCGTCGAAGCGCTCGACGAAGCTCAAGCCCTGGTGGCGCAGGTAGCTCTCCACCTGGAAGTCCGCGTCGAAGCCGAACCGCAAGGCGTCGCGGTCCTGCAGCCGCCGCCCGAACTTCTCCGTCAGCCCCGCTTCCGACAGGTAGGTGATGTGCGCCGCCATCCGCGCCACGGCGAGCCCCGCCGCCGGCGGCTCCCCGCCGTAGTCGCCGCCGCGCCAGCGCGGGTCGGCCATGATCGCCTGCCGGCCGACCTCGTGAAAGGCGATGTTCTGCGCCGAATGCCGCGCGGCGGTGGCGATCGCCACCGCCGCCGCCACCCGCTCGGGGTAGACCGCCGCCCACTGCAGCGCCTGCATTCCGCCCATCGAACCGCCGACGACGGCGCGGAGCTTCGCAATCCCCAGCGTGTCGAGCAGCGCTCCTTGCGCCCGCACCATGTCGCGCAAGGTGATCACCGGGAAGCGCATTGCGTAGGGAGCGCCGTCGTCCGGGTGCGCGCAGGCGGGGCCGGTGGTGCCCGAACAGCCGCCGAGCACGTTGGCGCAAATCACGAAGTGGCGCGCGGGGTCGACCGGGCGGCCTGGCCCCACCATCCGCTCCCACCAGCCGGGCCTGCCCGTGAGGGGATGGGGGGAGGCGACGTGCTGATCGCCCGTCAGCGCGTGCAGGATCAGGACGGCGTTGGAAGCGGAGCCGTCGAGCTCGCCGTAAGTCTCGTAGGCGACGTCCACTCGCGCGAGCGTCCCGCCGCCGTCCAACGGCAGCGGGTCGGGCAGCCGCAGGACGCGGGCCGGGGCGGGGCGAGCGACCACGGGGCGGGGCTTAGGAGCGCACTCGCAACGCGACAAGCGAGGGACGGTCATCTTGCTGAAGCACGTCGCCCCAGCGGAAGCTGGGGCCGCTCTCGAAGAGGACCGCCCCACTACCACCGATGAAGGAGGCGGTCCGCGTCGAGAGCGGTCCCAGCTTTCGCTGGGACGACGCTCGACTCGTCGAGCGGCCGTCCCCGCCCCCATCCTTGCCACCCCCGCCCCCCGCTCGCTACGGCCGCGCCCATGACCGCACCCGTCCCCAAGCCGTACGTCCTCGCCATCGCCCCTTACACGCCCGGCCGCGCCACCACGGAGGACGGCCGCCGCGTGACCAAGCTGTCGTCCAACGAAAATCCGCTCGGCACGAGCGCGCACGCCCGCGAGGCCTTCGCCGCCGCCGCGGGCGCGCTCGAACGCTACCCCGACCCCGCCGCCGCCGCGCTGCGCGACGCGCTCGCGGCCAAGTACGGGCTCGAGCCCGAGCGGATCATCTACGGCCAAGGCTCCGACGAGCTGCTCCACCTCGCCGCCGGCGCCTTCGCCGGGGTCGGCGACGAAGTGCTGATGATGCGCTACGGCTTTTCGGTCTACCCGATCGCCGCGCGGCGGGTAGGCGCCGAGCCGGTAGTGGTGCCCGACCGCGACTACGGCACGGACGTCGACGGCCTTCTCGCCGCCGTCACCGAGCGCACCAGAATGGTGTATTTTGCCAACCCGAACAACCCGACCGGCACCTTCATCCCGCGTAGCGAAGTCGCGCGGCTCCACGCCGGGCTGCGCCCCGACATCCTGCTTGTCCTCGACCATGCCTACGCCGAGTATCTTGCGGACGAGGACGACGACGGCGGGCTGGACCTCGCGCGCGCCCACCCCAACGTGCTCGTGTCCCGCACCTTCTCCAAGATCCACGGCCTCGCCGCCGAACGGATCGGCTGGGCCTACGGCTCGGCGGAGGCGGTCGACGCGATGCACCGCATCCGCGCGCCGTTCAACGTCACCGCGGCGGGGCAGGCGGCGGCGGTGGCGGCGGTCGGCGACGACGGCTTCGTCGAGCGCAGCCGCGCGCACAACGAGCGCTGGCGCGTGTGGTTCGAGGGCGAGATTGCGAGCATGGGCAACCGCGGCTTGCGCGTGGTGCCGTCCAAGGCGAACTTCCTCCTGATCCTGTTCGAAGGCGAGCTGAGCGCGGAGGCGGCCTACCGCGGGCTGATGGAGCACGGTTACATCGCGCGCTGGCTCCCCGGCCAAGGCCTAGGCCACGCGCTGCGCATCACGATCGGCACGGAGGAGGAGATGCGCGGCGTGGCGGCGGCGCTGCGGACGCTGGCGGGGGCCTGAGGACGAGTCCAACCCTGTCCCCGTCAGCCCTGAGCTTGTCGAAGGGCGGGCCACGCGCGCGAACGGTGATGAGTGTCGCCCGCCTTTCGACAAGCTCAGGGCTGACGGAGCCTAGGTGGGTCCGGCCATAGTGGACGGCCCCGGGCCCGCTCCCTGCATCGCGTTGATCGCTGCGTGCACCCGCCGCTCGATCTCCTCACGCGGCAGCCCGGCGGGAATCGGCTCCCCGAAGCGCCACGTTACGGCGCCCGCGCGCTTCGCGAACCCCCGCCGCGGCCACAGCCGCCCGCTGTCGAGCGCGACGGGCACCACGGGCAGCTTCAGCAGCTTGTACAACCCCGCGAAGCCCGCTTGGAGCGGCGGCGCCTCGCCGACGGGGACGCGCGTGCCTTCAGGAAAGATCACGATCGGCCGGTTCGCCGCCACTGCCGCGCGCCCGTCCGCGAGCATCCGGCGGAGCGAGGCCGCGCCGCCCTCGCGGTCGACCACCATCACCCCGTATCGTCGCGCCGCCCAGCCCCAGAAGGGGATGCGCGCCAGCTCCTGCTTCAGCACCACCACCGGCCGCTCGAACACGGCAAGCGTTTCCACCGCCTCGTACATCGACTGGTGCTTGATCGCGACCAGCACCGGTTCGTCCGGCACCCTGCCGTCGATCCGCGTGCGGATGCCCAGGAGGTGGGTGGCGCACCAGCGATGGTAGCCCGCCCAACCCTTCACCGCCCAGCGCATCGCCCGCGGCCCCGTCGCCGCGCCGGCGGCGGCGGCGACCGACCAGAAGATGGAGCCGAGGTAGAAGACAACGGTGAACAGGACGGTGCGGAGCGCCGCGACGGCCATCACCAGCCTCCCAGCACCGCGGCGCGGCGCAGCAGGTACTTGTTGTACTCGGTGAACAAGGTGGTGAAGCGTGGCTGGCTCGGAATTGCGTCGGCGAACAAGGTCACGTCGTCGTCGAGCATCCGCCCCAGCTCGAAGCGCGCACGCGGCATGTGCCAGTCGGTGGTAATCAGTCGCACCGACCGGTAACCGCGCTGGCGCACCCACGCCGCGGTCTCCTCCGCGTTAGAGCGCGTGTCCACCGCCTCGCGGCCGAGCTCTACGCAGCAGGCGAACAGCCTGGCGTCGGCTCGCGCCGCGAGGGCGAGCTCGTTGCGCCGCACGCTGGGATCGACGCCCGACACGAACATTCGCACAGCGCGCTCCTCCTCCATCAGCGCCACGCCGCGCGCCAGCCGGCCGGGGCCGCCGGTGAGCACGACGATTGCGTCCGACCGCCGCTCGGCGTCGGCGGCGTCCGGCAGCATCACCGCGAACAGCGCGTAGCCGAGCAGGTACAGCAGCACGGGGATGGACAGGAGGCGCGCGATCATGGGCCGCGCCGCAGCGCGCGGAGCAGGGTCGCGCGCGCGACCAGGGTCGCCAGGAGCACGCCCGCCGCGGGCAAGGCCGCGAGCAGCGCCCAGGACGACGGGCGCAGCGCGGCGAGCGAGACCAGCGACGACTGGAGCTCGGCGAGCCGCGCGCCGAGCAGCAGCAGCACCGCGGCGGCCGCCGCGAGCGCGACCGCCCCGCCGAACACGGCGTCGAGCGCGATGCGCCGCTGGAACAGCCGAACGATCTGCCGGTCGGTCGCGCCGAGCAGGTGCAAGGTCTCGATCGTGCCGCGGTGCCCGTTCAACGCGGCGCGCGCGGCGAGCGCCACCACCGCTGCGCTCGCCGCCAGCATTAGGACCATTAGGCCGGCGGCGAGCAACCGGAGCAGCCGGACGAGGTCGGCGACGGGGGCGAGCCACCGGCCGTTGGCGTCCACCCGCGCCGCGGGCACGGCGGCGCGGAGCCGCGCCCGCAGCTCGTCGACCGCCGCCGCGCCACCCGCCAGGTCGACGTCGATCATCGCGGGCAGCGCGACTTCCGCGGCGAGCGCGCCCTCGCCGAGCCCGGCCTCGACCAGCGCCGCCACCTCCGCGTCGGGCACGCGCGCGGCGCGGCGCGTAGCGGGGTCAGCGGCCAGCAGCTGTAGCGCGCGCGCCGTGCCCCGCTCGCGCGCGGCCGGGTCGGCTTCGACGATTTGCACGGTGACCCGGTCGGCGATCCCTTCGCCCAAGCCCGCCGCCGCGCGCGTCATTGCTAGCCCGCCGGCAGCGGCGAGGATGAGCAAGAACAGCATAATCGCGAGCACCCAAGGCATTGGCCCTTCCGCCCGGCCGTCCGGTAGCAGCCGGCGCTCGGGCGCGTCCAGGCGGAGGGAGGCCGGCTGGCGCACGGCGTGTTAGCCCGCCGCCGCGAGGGCGGCCGCGCGCGGCGGGTGCGCGAACTCGCCGGTCGGGTCCGCGATCGTCCCGTGCTCCAGCCGGAGCAGCCGGGCGCGCCCCGCCCGGCCGAACAGGTGGACGTCGTGGGTGGCGATTACCACGGTGGTGCCGAGCTGGTTCAGGGCGTCGAACAGGTGGAGCAGGCGCTCGGCCATCCCCGGGTCAACATTGCCCGTCGGCTCGTCGGCGACGAGCAGCTCCGGCCGGCCGATCACCGCTCGGGCGATGGCGACGCGCTGCTGCTCGCCGCCCGAAAGGGTGGCGGGCTTGGCGTCCTGCCGCTTGCTCAAGCCGACCCAGGCGAGCATCTCGCGCACGGGCTCCCGTAGGTCGCGCTCGCTCGTCCCCGAAACGCGCAGAGGCAGGGCGACGTTGTCGAACGCCGACAGGTGGCGGATCAGCCGGAAATCTTGGAACACCACGCCGATCCGCCGGCGAAAGGCGGGCAGCCGGTCGCGCCCCAGCGCCGCTACGTCCTCGCCGAACAGGCGCAGGAGGCCGCGGGTCGGCCGTTGCTGGAGGTAAAGGAGCTTCAGGAGCGAGGTTTTGCCCGCGCCGGACGGCCCGGTGAGGAAGTAAAAGCCGCCGCGGGTCAGGCGCAGCCGGACGTCGCGCAGCGTTTCGGCCCCGGCGTCGCTGTAGCGCAGGCCCACATTCTCCAGCTCGACGACGTCGCCCGCCAACTCTTCCTCGCCCCGCCCCCGGGTTCCTCGAACCTAGCCGTCGCACGGCGCGCCGCGCAAGGCAACGCGGGGCCGCGGCTTGCGGAAAGCCGGGCGAGGTGCTTGAAAGCGGCGCTTCGGCTCACTGCAGGCGCTGCGCATGATCCTCACCTGCCCCAGTTGCGGCGCTTCCTACGTCGTGCCCGATGATGCGGTGGGGCCTGATGGCCGGCAGGTGCGCTGCGCAAACTGCCGCAGCAGCTGGTTCCAGGCGCCCGCCGCCCCCGCTCCCGCGCCGCCGCCCGAGCCGGCCCCCGCCGCGGCCGCCCCCGAGCCGGTCCCGGCCGAGCCGCCGCCGAGTTCCCGGCCGATACCCGCCGCCCCGCCCGTCGCGCCGCCGGTCGTGTTGTCTCCGATCGCCGCCAACGTCGCCGACCACGACCCCGCGCCGCGGCCGCGGCCGCGCCGCCGCTGGGGCCTGCTCCTCGCCGCGCTCGCGCTGGTTAGCCTGCTCCTGGCGCTGCTGGCGCTCGCTTATCTCGCGCCGCGGGACTTCGGCGCGCGCTTCGGGCTCGCCGCGGCTGAAGGGGCCGGGCCGCTCCGCCTCGCCGACATCCGGCACGAGCGGCGGATGCTGGAAAGCGGGGTGGAGCTGTTCGAGATCAACGGCCGCATCCGCAACCCGACGGACGCGGAGCAGCCGGTCGGCCCCCTGCGCGCCCGGCTGGTCGACGCGAACCGGCGCACCGTGCGCAGCTGGCGGATCGATCCGCCGGTGAAGCGGCTCGCCGGCGGAACCTCCGTACGCTTCGACAGCGCGGGCATCGACGTACCACCCGCCGCGACCAAGCTCGTCGTCAGCTTCGAAGCGGCCGGCGGCTGACCGCGGCGAAGCGGCCGCCCTGCAGCGCGGCGGCGGCGGCCATCGCGATCCCGGTCGCCCAGATCAGCCCCTCGCCCCCGCCGCCGCGCGAAACGAGCCACGCGCCGAGCCCGGCCTGGACGCCTAAGAACGCGACGATGCTGATCGCGCCCGCCGCGACCTGGTCGCCCAATGAGCGGAGCGCGTAGACCAGCACGATCTGCAGCGCGTCGAAGGCGATGAACGGGCTGAGCAGGCGGAGCATTGGCGCGGCCGCCGCGATCACCGCCGGGTCGTCCGTGAACAGCGCGACCAGCGGCTCGGCGAACAGCAACAGCCCGGCCGCGGCGGGCAGGGCGGTCAGAACGGCGAGCGCCGCCGCCACCCCCGCCCGCCGCCGCGCGACGCGCGCTGGGGCGCCTTCGCCCACCGCGTTGCCTACGCGCACGCCGGCCGCCGAGCCGAAGCCGATACCGACGGCGAGCAGGAAATTGTGGAAGGAGAACACCGTCTGGAACGCAGCGGCCGTCTCCGCGCCGAGCCGGGTGGACAGCACGATCAGCCAAGAGAAGCCGAGCATCTCCAGTCCGGCGGCGGCGGCCGGGGCGAGGCCGAAGCGGAGCAGCCTTCCGGCGCGGGACGCGGCGCGCCGCCAGACCGCGACGCTTTGCACGTCGCGCACGCCGCGCTCGCCCGCGCCGTCCATCGCCCACACGGACCACAGCGCCGCGAGCGCGCCGAGCAGGGACGTCACCGCCGTCGCGAGCGCCGCCCCCGTCGCGCCCAGCGCGGAGAACGGCCCGTGCCCGCCGACCCAGGCCCAGGCGAGCAGGGCGTTGACCGGCAGCATCGCGACGTTGATCGCCATCACCCGCCGCGGCCGGCTGCACCCTTCGAGGAAATAAGCGAGCGCGCAGAGCAGGAACTGGGACGGGTAGGCGAGCGCCATCGCCCGGACCACCCGCGCGCCGTCGTCCACCAGCGCTTCCCCGACGCCGATCAGCCGCAGGAAGTCCGCCGCGCCGCCCAGCAGCGCGGCCATCGCGGCGAGCCCCAAGCCGACGGACAGCAGCGCCCCCCCGCGCAGCACCTCGCCGCTTTCCCGCCGTTCGCCCGCACCCTCCGCGCGCGACACGAGCACCAGCACGCCCGACAGGGCGGCCAGTCCCATGACAATGGAGATGAAGGTGATCGCCCGCCCCGCCGCCAGCGCTGCGAGCTCGCCCGTTCCCGCCCGGCCGACGATCGCCGTGTCGGTAAGGTGCATGATCGTCCAATTGAGGTTGGTCACCGCCACCGGCCAGGCGAGCGCGGCCACCCACCGCGCTTCCCCGCGCCATCCCGATGCGTTGCCCGTCATGCCCGACGCACGTAGGCGCGCGGGACGAACGAGGGGAGGGCGCGGATGCACATCGGGATCCTGACGGGGGGCGGCGACGTGCCGGGGCTGAACCCGTGCATCCGCGCGGCGACGGAAGCCGCGCTCGACCGCGGCTGGCGCGTTACGGGCCTGCGCGGCGGCTGGGCTGGGGCGCTCGCGGTCGACTCGGCTGACCCGGCAAGCGTCGCCCGCCACACGGTCGTCCTCGACCGCGACCGGGTGCGCGGGATCGATCGGCTGGGCGGCACCATCCTCCACACCTCGCGCCTCGACCCGCGCGATGCCGACGGCACCGACCGCACGGGCGACGTGCTGCGGCTAATCGAGGCGCTCGGGCTGGACGCGCTGCTCACCCTCGGCGGCGACGGCACGCTCCGCTTCTCCGCCCACCTGTCCGCGCTCGGCGTGCCGGTGATCTCCGTCCCCAAGACGATGGACAACGACGTCTGGGGCACCGATTATTGCCTCGGCTTCGCCACCGCCGTCAGCCGCTCGGTGGAGGCGATCAACGCGCTCCGGACCACCGTCGAGTCCCACGAGCGGGTCGGCGTGGTGGAGCTGTTCGGCCGCCGCTCGGGCGAGACCGCGCTGCTCGCCGGCTTCCTCGCCCAGGTCGATCGCACGCTGATCGCCGAAGCGCCGGTGGACCCGGCCCGGCTCATTCCCCTGCTGCTCGCCGACAAGGCGGCGAACCCGGCGAACTACGCCATGTGCGTGGTGTCCGAAGGCGCGCGGCTGATCGGGGAGGGCGACGACGCCGAACGCTCCAAGCCCGCCACCCAGCGGAGCGACGCGGGCGTCGGCCAGCGCCTCGCCCGCGCGATCGAGGGCGCCCCCGGCGGCTCGGGCACCGTGGTCCAGGAGCTCGCCTACCTGATGCGCGCGGGCGAGCCCGACGCGCTCGACCGCATGGCGGGCATGGCCTTCGGACTGCTGGCGGTGCAGCTTCTCGCCGAGGGTATCGACGGCCGCATGGTCGCGCTGGTGGACGGCAACTACGAGCACGTCACGGTCGACGCGCCCTTGGGCGGAGTGAAGCGCGTGGACGTCGCGCGACTCTACGACGAAGGCGCCTGCCGCGCCCGGCTCGGCCGCGTGCTGGGCATGCCGATGCTGCTCCACTGACGCCCGCGCCGCGGCGGTTGCGCTCCTGGCGGGGCTTCGCTATCCCCCGCCGCCGTGCGGTCGTGGCGGAATTGGTAGACGCGCAACGTTGAGGTCGTTGTGTCCGAAAGGACGTGGAAGTTCGAGTCTTCTCGACCGCACCAAACAGTCGGTTAGATCCTGAGGTCTCCTACCTAGGTTGAGGCCAAGCCAGACTCTCGGCGCAGTTCCGGGCCTTTTCCACGCTAAGCGGAAACGCATTGTGGTCAGGAGACGCGCGAGAGCGGTTCGTTTCTCGCCGTGATCGGCTGCCAGTCTCCGCCCCAAAGAAATTGGCTGCAGGCGCTCAGGCCAGCCCGAGAGCCGCGCGTCATGTCCAGCTCTTCGTGAGAGCGTCATCGAGACGAAGCATGGATAAGGGTAGGCGACGAGCATACCGTTACATGATCGCGGTGGATGCCTTCATGCGAGTGCTGAGCGACCTCTGCCGGATTGACTCGGCGGCATGGTCGCGGTCGGGCCGGTGTCGGCCATAACCAACCACGACCGCTGTGCGCCCATCAAAAACCATTCGGGCGCGACTCGCGGCCAGACTTAACGTCTGATCGCTGCGAGGCTGGACGATCGATCGTGACCGTGCTCAACATGCGCCGGGATGTCTCGAGCATCGGAAATGCTCCACGGCACGTATCGCGGGGTGACCGGATCGGTACGGGAGAGTTGCGATGGCCAGCATCGGCGTCGGTCCGGCCGGCGCTATCCATACCGCGGTTCCGCCGCTTGGGCTCGGCACGCGGGTCAGCTACGGCGTCGGGGCGGTCGCCAATGGAACCAAGAACGCGGCATTCAGCACCTATCTGATGCTCTACTACAACCAGGTGATCGGCATTTCGGCGGCGATTGTGTCGGTGGCGATCGCGGCGACGCTGTTCGTCGATGCGCTCGCTGATCCGCTGATCGGGCGCTGGTCCGACGTTACCAGATCGCGGCTGGGGCGTCGGCATCCCTTCATCTACGGTGCCGCGATCCCGACGACGATCTTCTTCGTCCTTGCCTGGTTCCCGCCGGCGGGCATGACGCCCGTGCAGACCGGTTTGTGGATCTTCGGCACCGCGATGGTGGCGCGCGTGTCGATCAGCGCGTTCGAGATCAGCTCCTCCGCGATGACGCCCGAACTGACGGAGGACTATCAGGAGCGCACCAAGCTGTTCTCGCTGCGTTACCTGTTCGGCTATGTCGGCGCGTTCGGGTTCACCGGATTGTCGCTCGCGCTCATCTTCCGCTCGACGCCCGAGTACGTTCGGGGCCAGCTCAATCCGGACGCGTACGCCACGTTCGCTTGGCTGGGCGGGGCCGTGATCCTACTCGCGATCCTGATCTGCGGGATCGGTACGCAGAGCCGCATTCCCTATCTGCGCCAAGCCGAGACGCGCGACACCAGAGGCACGCTCGGCCGGCACCTGCGCGAGATGAAGGTCGCGCTCGGCAACCGCGCTTTTCTGTCGATCTTTGGCTTCGGCGTAATGAAATACTCCGCCATCGGGCTGTACACCGCGACGAGCCTGTATTTCGGCACCTACCTGTTCAAGCTGAACGGGCTGCAGCTCGCGCTGCTGACTTTCGACTCGCTGGTCGCCGCGGTGATCGCCGCCCCGCTGGCACCGATCGTCAGCCGCGCGATCGGCAAGCGCAACAGCTCCATGATCTTCGCAGTGGCCGGCGTGGCGCTGGGACAGCTGCCGCTGCTGCTAAGCTATCTGGACCTGTTTTTCGTGCCCGGCGACGCGTTGCTGGTGCCGACCCTGTTCGTGATCGGCGCGGTCTACGGCGCGATGGTCGCCATCTCATTGATTAACACGTCGTCGATGCTCGCCGACGTAGTCGAGGACAGCGCCGTCAGGACCGGACACCACGATGCGGGAATGTTCTTCGCCGCGTCAAGTTTCATGCAGCAATGCTCGGGCGGGGTCGGCATCTTCGTCGCCGGGCTGATCCTCACCCGGTCCGACTTCCCCGAGCGCGCGCGCCCCGACCAAGTGACCGCGGCAATGACCGACAGCCTGCTAATTCACTACATCCCGACGTCGATGACGCTGTGGGCGGTCGGCTGCCTGTTCCTGCTCTTCTACCCAATCAACAGGTTGCGGCACGAGGCAAATGTCGAGACGCTCAGGATGCGGGCGATGCAGGCGCGCGAGAACGAGCTGAGCAACGCGCCAATCGGAGCGCCCGCGCGATGACGACGTCGGCATGGTGCTACGCAAACCTGTGGGAGTCGGTCGCCGCCGCGCTTCCGCTCGAACCGGCGATCATCCAGGGCGAGCGGGTCGTCACCTTCGCGGCGTTCGACGCCGCCGCCGACGCACTGGCTGCGTTCCTGCTCGTCGAGGGGCTCGGTCGGCAGGCGAAGGTCGCGGTCTATGCCGCCAACCGCCCCGAGTATCTCGTCGGCTGCTTCGCCGCGTTCAAGGCTGGGCTGGCCCCCTTCAACGTCAACTACCGCTACGGGCCCGAAGAGGTCCGCTTTCTCCTCGACAATGGCGACGCCGAAGCCGTGCTGTTCGACGCCGCCTTCGCCCCGGTGATCGAGCCGGTGCGCGCGGCGCTCCCCGGCGTGAAGGCGTGGATCGGGATCGAGCGGGACGGCGCGCCTGTACCCAATTGGGCGACCGACTATGACGCGGTCGCGTCGCGGCGGCCCGCCATGCGCCCGGTCGTCGCGCCTTGGGGTCGACACGAGGACGACCTGCTGCTGCTCGTCACCGGCGGCACGACCGGCATGCCGAAGGCGGTGATGTGGCGGCAGGGCGATCTCCTGGCCAAGGGCGGCTACGGCGCCAATCCGCTGATGGGGCTGCCCCCGCTCGGCGCGCCGGAGGAGGCGGGCGCGCGCGCGCTGGCGACGCCGATCCGGCCGAGCTCGCTGATCGCCCCGCCATTGATGCACGCGACCGGGCTGATCGCGGCGTTCGGCGCGATCGGCTTCGGCGGCGCGGTGATACTGCTTCCTCATCGCCGATTCGAGCCCGAGGTCGTGTGGGACACGGTCGAGCGCCGGCGCGTCACGCGGATGACAATCGTCGGACAACCATTCGCGCAGCCTCTGCTCGAGGCGCTCGTCGCCCATCCCGGGCGCTGGGACCTGACGTCGCTCGTGGTAATCGGGTCGTCGGGCGCGATGTGGAACCGCGAGAACAAGCTGGAACTGGTCGGCCGCATCTCCCAGGCGCAGCTAATCGACAGCTACTCGTCGTCCGAAGCCTTCGGGATGGGCATCTCAACGACGACCGCTACGGGCGAGAGCGCCACCGCCGCCTTCGTGCTGGGGCCGGATTGCGCGATCTTCACCGAGGACGGTCGCCGCGTCGAGCCGGGATCGGGCGAGAGCGGGCGGCTGTGCGTCAGCGGGCCGATCCCGCTGGGTTATTACAAGGACCCGCTGAAATCGGCGGCGACTTTTCCGGTCCATGAGGGGCGGCGCTGGTCTATGCCCGGCGACTGGGCGACCATCGACGCCGACGGCACCGTCCAGGTGCTCGGGCGCGGGTCGCAATGCATTAACACCGGCGGCGAGAAGGTCTTTCCCGAGGAGGTCGAGGAAGCGCTCAAGCGCCATCCGGCGGTGCGAGACGCTGCGGTGACGGGCGTGCCCGACCCGCGCTACGGCGAGCGGATCGCGGCGCTGGTCGAGCCGTATCCCAACGTGAACACGGGCGAAGCGGAACTGATCGCGCATGTCCGCGGGCAACTCGCCCCATACAAGGCGCCGCGCCACGTGCTGCTGGTCGACAGTATCGCGCGCGCGCCTAACGGAAAGCTCGATTATCGGGCGATCAAAGACCGCGCGCTGGCCGCCTTCGCGGTCGGGACGGCGATCCCGTGAGCATCCGGAACAACGCATATATCGCCGGCGCGTTCGAGCATTCGACCCGGCTCGCGCCCGACAAGACTACGCCGCAGCTGCACGCCGAATGCGCCGCCGGAGCGCTCGCCGATGCCGGCCTCTCGCTCGGCGTCATCGACGGCTATTTTGCGCGGGCGACGCGCCGGGCTTCGGCGCGCTGTCAATGATCGACTATCGGGCCTGCGGCGAACCGCACTGGTACCTCGCGCGCTTTGTCCCTTCTGCCTGTTAGCCGACACGAACTGGGAGGAATGCATGGGGCTTGGCACGCTATACAGCGTCTCGCCGATGCGCCGCGCCCCAGCGCCGTACACGCTCGCCTACGTCGCTTTGGACAAAGGGCCGGCGATGCTGACCAACATCGTCGGCGATCCAAACGCGCCGGCGAGTGGCGACCGGATGCGGGTCCGTTTCGTCGCCACCGACGGCGGCCCCCCGGTGCCGATGTTCGCTCCCGCATGACGACCGCACCACCGACGCTCGCGGCGCGCGAGGCGGCGTACGATCGGTTCGTCCTCGATAATCTCCCGCGCAACTACCTCGCCAACTTCGTCTACGGCATGCTCGGGGCGCATGGTCGCTTGAACGGCGGGCATCTGGACCACCTTGTCGCCCTCCTTCACGCTCACGGGCCGGTAGTGCTCGTTCAAGATCAAGTGATCGGCGGGCAGGTCAGCCGGATTGTACGGCAGATTTAGGAGCGGCCGCTTGCGCGGCCGGCCCTTCGGGTTGCCGGACACGCCCGGCTTGAACCGGATGTGGGCCGGCGGTCGACAACGACTGCGTCGCGCACCAAGCAGTTTTTAAGTGGTTGTGATGATCCAGCTGAACGAAGGTCGGAGATTCATCGCCGATTTCCGGGAGCTTCGCCGACTGCAGCGCGGGTGAGGTGTAGTCGGAGACTCGCCCATCCGCCTCTCGATCCGGCGCGGAGCGTACAGTGTGCTCGGGTCGCCGAGACCTGACCGCAGATTGCACGGCCTACCCATTGCGCTGACGTACTCAGCTAAGCCCGCTCCCTGACGAGCAGGGTCGGTGCGATATGACTGCGGCGTAAGGCAACGATCAGCACGCCTAGCAGCGCCAATGCGGCACCCACGGCCATCCGGGTATCGAAGCGGTCGCCCGTGATCAGCACGCCAAGACCAATCGTCGCGAGCGGCGTCATCAGCGTCAGGGGTGCGAGCAGGTTGGCCTCGTAGCGCTGAATAAGGCCATAATAAGCGGTGTGCGCTACGACCGACACGATGAGCGCGGAGAAGATGACCGCCGCGACGAACCCCCATCCCGCTCCCAGCATCGCTTCCCATTGCCTGGTCTCGAATAGGAGCGAACCGGCCGCCAATGGCCAAAGCGAAGCGAAGCCCACCCAGGCTTGAAACTGCAGCGGGCGAATCTCCTCCATCTGTTTCAGGAGGATCGCCCCGACCGAGCCGGCGGCGGCGGCCGCAGCAACGAACCATAGCCCGCGCGACAACGAAAGGCCTTCGGGGTTCCAGATCACGGTGAGCGCGCCGATCATGGTCAGGAGCACCCCCAGACCGCGTCGCCATCGGATCCGCTCGCCGAGCACGGCCACGGACAGCAGCGTGGTGATGGGCACGCCCAACTGCACCACGATTGCCGCCGCGGAGGGGCTCGCCGTTTGCAGGCCGATGAAGAGCAGCGCGAAGTTGCCCCCGCCCATGAGCAAGCCCACCAGCAGGATGCGCCAAAGCGGGCGAGGCGCCGGCAACAGCCAAGGCAGGGTCACGGCTGCCACGAGCACGAAGCGGACGGCGGCAAAGGCCAGCGGCGGCACGTCCCAGTGGCCGACGACAACCTTGCTGACGACGTTGCTCATGCCCCAAGCGAGGCAGATCAGCACCAGAACCGCGAAATCGCGCGCTGCCAAGCCATCAGCTCCAGCTGAGATCCGTCCGCGATCATCGGCAACATGCCACCTAGGCGGATGAGAGTACTCGGCGCGGCGCTACCGACCGAGCGCGAGTAGCGCAAGGCGAAGGGGTCCGCGCGGAATAGCGCGTAGAGAGGGTGGCCATATCAGGCCAGCCCGAGAGCCGCGCGTTGTTCATGCCAATCGAGCGGCAGTTGGAGAGCAAGCAAGCGCTTAGCGGAAAGCGTGGACGGTTGCCGCCCGTCGATGACCTTGCCGATGATATCAGGCGCCAGATGACTGAGGGCGAAAAGCCGACCCAGCCGAGACCGGCAACGACCCGCTTCCGCCGCGATCCGGCTGAGCGGCTGTCCCAGCTTCCCGAGCACCAGCGTCTTAACGGCTGCCGCTTCAGCAAGCAGGGCGACGAACTCTTCGTTCCGTTCGCACTGCGGTTTGGGTGCTGGTTGATCGCCGGGGATGACGAGCCGCACCTCGTGCCCCCGCCGCACCCGCATCGCGTCGGCCGTTAGAGGAGTCTCGTGCTCGCACCTGCTGGCGTCAGATAGTGCGCTGAGGGTTTCAAGCAGCGCCGTACCGATAGCGATGATGCAGATCGAATTCCCTCCGAGTTCGACCTTGGCGACGAGCGCCCGCACGAGTGCGACCCGGTCCGCAGATGGGCCGCACGCGCGGATGCCGCTCAACCGCTTGGCTGCTAGCACCGCGGTCTGAATCGAGGCTGGGCTTGCCTCCTAGACGATGAGTTCGTGCAAGCGCACTTGGTCTGTGAGCAGCCTGCGGAAGCAGCAGGTGAGGATGGACTCAACATCATGAGCTGAGATCCGCCAAGCCGGCTGATTCCCGACTCGTAACTGATTGCCGTGAGTCACGTAATATCGATGACGGCGGCCGTTTTTGACAGCGTGGCTCGGTGACATAGGTATATTTCCGCAGTGGTAGCTCGTCGCTGCTGAAGGCACCAACGGTAACGTCGGCTCTAGAGTGTTCCGAGTGACTAGTCCCAGCCATAGCCTCGATCGGGATAGCTACATAAACGGACGTCTGGTTTAGGAGAGTGACGTAGCAGCGCTGAACGTGCGCATTTGGGTCCTTTAGGATCCGGCAGCTATGTAAGCGGAAGTCGGCCTTTCGCCTTTGTCTCGCTCGGAGGCCGCCGGTCCACTGCTGGCTACCGATGGTCATCCATGTCGTCCGGCCTCCGGAGGAGCGCAACGTCTCGGTGCTGTTTTCCAAACGTGGCGCGCTTCTCGGGTGCTGACCAGCGGGTCCTACAACGTTAAGGCTGGGCCGTGCAGGGCACCACAGATCTTTGGCGGTTCTTTATCGATCGTGGAGGCACGTTCACTGACGTGGTCGCCCGCGCGCCGGACGGGCGGTTACTGACCGCCAAGCTCTTGTCGGAGGATCCCAACCGCTACCACGACGCGGCAGTAGAGGCGATCCGGCGGCTGACGGGCGTGGCTGACGGGCCGCTGCCCCCGGCCGAGGTCCGGGTCGGCACCACAGTCGCCACCAACGCGCTGCTCGAGCGCAAGGGCGAGCCGAGCTTGCTCGCGATCACCCACGGCTTCGGTGACGCCTTGCGCATCGGCTATCAGGACCGACCGGATATCTTCGCGCGCGTGATCCGCTTACCCGACCCGCTCTACGCCCGCGTGTTCGAGGTGGACGAGCGGGTGGACGCCGACGGGCGGGTGCTGCGGCCGCTCGACCTCGACGACGCCAAGCGCGGTTTTCAAGCGGCGTACGACGCGGGCCTGCGCGCGATCGCGATCGCGCTGATGCACGGCTATCGCTCTCCCGAACACGAGCGCGCGCTGGCCGAGCTGGCGAGAGGAATCGGCTTCCGCCAAGTGTCGGCGAGCCACGACGTGGCGCCCGTCATCAAGCTCGTCGCGCGCGGCGACACCACGGTGGTCGACGCGTACCTCTCGCCGGGCCTCGGGTGCTACGTCGCGGAACTCGAGCGCGCGCTCGGCGGGGCGCGGCCGCTGTTCATGCAATCGAACGGCGGGCTGGTCGCGGGCAAGCGTTTCCGCGGGCGCGACGCGCTGCTGTCGGGGCCGGCGGGCGGGATCGTCGGCATGGCGAGGACCGCCGAGGCCGCCGGGTTCAGCCATGTCATCGGCTTCGACATGGGCGGCACCTCGACGGACGTGTCGCTCTATGCGGGGCGGTTCGAGCGGCGGCACGAGGGCGTGGTAGCGGGCGTGCGCGTGGTCGCGCCTACCCTGCGCATCGACACGGTCGCCGCGGGCGGGGGATCGGTCTGTCTGTTCGAGGGCGGGCGCTTCCGCGTCGGCCCCGAGTCGGCGGGGGCCGATCCGGGGCCAGCCTGCTACCGTCGCGGCGGGCCGCTCACGGTGACCGACTGCAACCTTCTCCTGGGAAAGATCCAGCCCGAGCACTTCCCGCAGGTGTTCGGGCCGGCAGGCGACGAGCCGCCCGACCGCGTCGCAGCGGAGGCGGGGATGGACGCGCTGCTCGATCGGGTGGAGGCTGTGACGGGCCGGCGCCCCGGCCGCGAGGAAGCGGCGGAAGGGCTGGTTGCGATCGCGGTCGCCAACATGGCGGGAGCCATCAAGGCGGTCTCAGTCGCGCGGGGGCACGATCCCGCCGCCTACACGCTCGCCTGTTTCGGCGGCGCGGGCGGGCAGCACGCCTGTCTGGTCGCCGACGCGCTGGGGATGGAGCGGGTGATGATCCACCCGCTCGCGGGCGTGCTCTCGGCCTACGGGATGGGGCTGGCTGACCGGCGCGTGCTCAGGGAGGCGACGGTGGCGTTGGCTCTGGAAGATAGCGACGGGCTGGAAGCTGCGCGGGCAGAGCTGGAGAACAGGGCGCGCGACGAGCTCGCGGCGCAGAGCGTGACGGAGGACGTCCGTGCGGAGTCCCGCGCGAAGCTGCGGTTCGCGCGGGCGGATTTCGGGATCGAGGTGCCATTCGGCCCAGCCGACGCGATGCACGTGGCGTTCGACGCGGCGCACCGTGAGCGGTTCGGCTTCGTCGGCGAAGGCGCGCTGGTGGTTGAGCAATTACGCGTGGAGGCGGTGGCAGCCGCGGGCGAGGCCGCCGCGGCGGCCACGCTCCCGTCGGAAAGCGCGCCGCCGGTCGCGGATGTCACAACCTACCTTGCCGGCGAGCCCCATCGCGCGCCGCTGTTTGAGCGTTGCGGGCTGGCGGCGGGCGCGGAGGTGAGGGGGCCGGCGCTGATCGTTGATCCCGTGTCGACCACGGTGGTCGAGCCCGGCTGGACCGCGCGCGTGTATGACGAGGGCAGCCTGGTGCTGGCCCGCCATGCGCCGCGCGCGCGGGCGACGACGGGCGCGGAGCTCGACCCTGTGCGTCTCGAAATCTTCGCGGGCCTGTTCATGGGCATCGCCGAAGAGATGGGCGCGGCGCTCCAGCGCTCCGCCTCGTCGGTCAACATCCGCGAACGGCTCGATTTCTCCTGCGCGCAGTTCGACGCGGCCGGGAATCTCGTCGCCAACGCGCCGCACATCCCCGTGCACCTGGGGAGCATGGGCGAGAGCATCCGCACCGTAATCGAGAGCCGGCGCGGCACGATGAAGCCGGGCGACGTTTACGCGCTGAACGCGCCGTACCGCGGCGGCACGCACCTGCCCGACATCACCGCCATCATGCCCGTGTTCGCGGGCGGCCTCGATCCCGCCTTCTTCGTCGCCGCGCGCGGGCATCACGCCGACGTGGGCGGGATCAGCCCCGGTTCGATGCCGCCCGACAGCCGCACAATCAGGGAGGAAGGAGTGATCCTCGACGACGTGGCCGTCGTCGACGGCGGTAAGTTCCGCGAAGCGGAGCTGCGCGCGCTGTTCGCGTCCGGAGCCTTTCCCGCGCGCAACATCGACCAGAACATCGCTGACCTCCGCGCTCAAGTCGCCGCCTGCGCCCGCGGCGCGCGAGGGTTGGAGGCGCTGGTGGCACAGCACGGGGCGGGAACGGTCGCCGCCTACATGGAGCATGTGCAGGCCCACGCCGCCGACGCCGTGCGGACGCTGATCGCCGACCTGCCGGAGGGCGCGTCCGCGTACGAGCTCGACGACGGCTCGGTCGTGCGGGTCGCGGTGCGCGTCGACCGCGCGCGGGGCCGGGCGGTGGTCGACTTCACCGGCACGAGCCGGCAGCACCCCGGCAACTTCAACGCCCCGCGCTCGGTGGTGCGCGCGGCGGTGCTCTACGTCATGCGGCTGATGGTGGGGCGGAGCATCCCCTTGAACGACGGCTTCCTGCGCCCGGTGGAGGTGGTGATCCCGGACGGCTCCATGTTGTCCCCGCGTTACCCCGCCGCGGTGGTGGCGGGCAATGTGGAGGTGAGCCAGGTCGTCACTGACGCGCTGCTCAGCGCGCTGGGCGCGATGGCGGGCAGCCAGGGCACGATGAACAATCTCACCTTCGGCGACGCCGAGCGGCAATATTACGAAACGATCGCCGGCGGCGCGGGCGCCAGCCACGATGGCGAGGGCGCGTCGGCGGTGCAGACGCATATGACCAACAGCCGCCTGACCGACCCGGAGGTGCTGGAGGCGCGCTTTCCCGTGCTGCTGGAGGAGTTCGCGATCCGGCGCGGGTCGGGCGGCGACGGCGCGCGGCGCGGCGGGGACGGCGCGGTGCGGCGGATCCGCTTTCGCGCACCCATGCGCGCCGCAATCCTGTCCAACCGCCGCCGCGTGCCGCCTTTCGGCCTAGACGGCGGCGGGCCGGGCGCTCCCGGCATCAACCGCGTCGAGCGCGCGGACGGCTCGGTCGAGCCGCTGGGCGGCACCGCCGCGGTCGAGATGGCGCCGGGCGATGCGGTCGTGATCGAGACGCCGGGCGGCGGCGGATGGGGGAAGTCGAGCTGATGCTGGTGCTGGCGGGCGTGGCGGTTATTGCGGGCGGGTTCCTACTCCGGTTCAACCCGCTGCTGGTGGTGCTCGCGTCCGCGCTCGTCAGCGGGCTTGCGGCGGGGCTCGATCCGCTGCGAGTGGTGTCGGTCTTCGGGAAGGCGTTCAACGACAGCCGCTACGTGTCGGCGATCTACATCGTGCTGCCGGTGATCGGGCTGCTCGAGCGCTATGGCCTCCAAGCCCGCGCGCGCGCCCTGATCGGCCGCTTCGCGCGTGTGACCGCCGGGCGGTTGCTGCTCCTCTACCTTCTATTCCGGCAGGTCACCTCGGCGTTGGGGCTGACCTCCGTCGCAGGCCACGCGCAGACGGTGCGCCCGCTCGTGGCGCCCATGGCGGAGGCCGCAGCCGAAGGGCAGGGCGCGGGCGATCAGGGCGAGCGCGTCAAGGCGCTGACAGCGGCCACCGACAATGTGGGCCTGTTCTTCGGCGAGGACATTTTTATCGCGATTGGCTCCATCCTGCTGATGGTGGGCGTGCTCCAGGGCTACGGCATCGCCGTGGAGCCGTTCGAATTATCCGTTTGGGCGATCCCGACGGCGGCGGCGGCGTTCCTGGTCCACGGGGTGCGGCTCCACCTGCTCGACCGGCGGTTGGGGCGTAGCACGAAGTGATCGGCCTCAACTTCGTCTACGCGGTCGCGGGCTCCGTTTTTGCGCTGTTCGCGGCGTTGGCGCTCATCGACGCGCCGCGCCGGGCCGCCAACTCCGCCTTTTACGCTCTGCTCTCCTTCAGCTTCTACGCGGGCGACATCATCGGCGATTTTGGCAATGGCCTGCTCGTCGTCGCGCTCGCCGCCATCGCCGCCTCCGGCCGTTTCCAAGCCCGCCCGCGCGAAGCGTCGCCCGAGCGGCCCAGAGGCGACGCGCTGTTCGCAGCCGCGCTGGTGATCCCCGCGATGGCGCTGGTCGGCACGCTGCTGTTCAAGCAGGTCCCCGCGCTGATCGACGGTCGGCAGGCGACGCTGGTGGCGCTGGCGCTCGGCGTGCTGCTGGCGCTTGGGCTGGGCTACGCCTGGCTCCGGCCCGGTTCGGCCACGCCGTTCCGCGAGGGACGGCGGTTGATGGACGATGTGGGCTGGGCGGCGGTGCTGCCGCAGATGCTGGCGAGCCTCGGCGCGGTGTTCGCGCTGGCGGGCGTGGGCGACGTCGTGGGCGAGCTCGTCGGCGGCGCGATCCCGCAAGGAAGCCTTCTCGGCGCGGTCGCGGCCTACGCGGTCGGCATGGCGCTGTTCACGATGGTGATGGGCAACGCCTTCGCGGCGTTTCCGGTCATGGCGGCGGCGGTGGGCGTGCCGATCCTGGTGCGGCAGTTCGGTGGCGATCCTGCGCCCGTCGCCGCGATCGGCATGCTGGCCGGCTTCTGCGGGACGCTGATGACGCCCATGGCCGCCAACTTCAACCTGGTGCCCGCAGCGCTCCTCGAGCTCAAGGACCGCAACGGCGTGGTGAAGGCGCAGGTGCCGACCGCCGTGCCGCTGCTCATGTTCAACGCCGCCCTGCTCTGGTGGGTGCTCTCGTGACCCGGCTGGATCAGGCGACCGCTGAGAGCTTCGCCCAGCTCACGCTGTCGCACATCGGCCGGGAGTACCCGCACAAGCTCGACCATGTCCTGAACAGGCCGGAGGACGCCGCGACACCGTCGACGCTTCACCCGATCTTTCACGGCAGCTTCGACTGGCATTCCTGCGTGCACGGCTGGTGGCAGTTGCTGCGCCTCATGCGCCTCTTCCCCGGCATAGCGCAGGCGAACGAGATCCGCGCGGGGGCGGACGCCATGCTGGCCCATGACAGGGTTGCGGGCGAACTGGCCTATCTCGACCGGCCCGGGTCGGCGGGCTTCGAGCGGCCTTACGGCTGGGCGTGGGTGCTAGCGCTGCACGGGGAGGCGGCGCAACACGAAGCGGGCTGGGCCGCCGCGCTCGAACCGCTGGCGCGGGCCTTCTCCGCGCGGTTCAGGGCGCATCTGCCGAAGCTCACTTATCCGATCCGCACCGGCACGCATTTCAATACCGCCTTCGCGCTGACATTGGCGGGCGAGTGGGCGGCGGCGTACGACCGGGCGCTTGCGGAGCTGATCGAACAGCGCGCTCGCGCTTGGTTTGAGGCCGACCGCCACTGCCAAGCGTGGGAACCCGGCGGCGACGAGTTCCTTTCCCCCGCGCTGATGGAGGCGCTGCTGATGAGCCGCGTACTCGGCCGCGACGCGTTCACCTGGTGGTTCGACGCTTTTCTGCCCGAACTCGCGGAGGGACGTCCCGCGACCTTGTTCGAGCCCGCGCTCGTCTCCGACCGCTCGGACGGCAAAATCGCGCATCTCGACGGTCTCAATCTCAGCCGAGCCTGGTGCTGGCGTGGGATCGGCCGAGCGCTGGGGGAGGAACACCGATTCGTCGCCGTCACGGAGGCCTCAGCGCAGCGACACCTTGCGGCCAGCCTGCCGCATATAGCCGACGATTATATGGGTACGCACTGGCTCTCCACCTTCGCGCTGCTTGCGCTTGATGAGGAAGCTCGCTGAACCGTCATCATGCCCCCGCTCGCCCGGCTAGCTCCGGCCCGGCAACCAGGAGATAGGCGCGATCGAGCTGCCCCAAGGTCGTTAGCCATTCACTCAGAAAGTTGGCTTCGGGCTAACTGGCCGGCCGGGTGACAAGTCGAGCAAACTTCGGGCGGCAGCCGCCGCGGCAATCGTCTGTACGAACGTCTAAACCGGGAAGCGGCGAGGCGCCGGGAACGTCTGACTCTGGGTCTTTGCGGCACCGTCAAGCTGACGATCTTCGGCTGTTCGTCTCGATTCTGGTGCGGCCCCGACGCTGCCAAGCATCCATTAAGTCAGCCACAACGATGAGCTGATCCTGAGGTGGAAATCAAAGGCAGACCTCCATTGATTTGGGCCCAAGATGTCGCGCGTGGCCCGGGACAAGGCCCGGCTCACCAACGAGCGATCTTGACGAAGAGCGCGGTTCCCAGCCCCATCGCCACCATGGCGATCGCCGACAAGACGAACAGCGCCCAGAGTGGCGCGGCCGCCGCCGACAACGTCCAGCCGCCGAGCACGACGATCGTCAATCGAAGACCTTGCGCCGTGATCGCGCCGCCGACCCGCCCCGCACCTTGCGACGCGAAATAAAGGCACAGGCCGAGACCGAAGAACGCGAAGGCGAAGCCCGCGACGCGCAGGTAGCCGTATGCCGCAGCCCGGACCGCCGGGCTGTCGGTGAAAACGTCGGCCCAAAATCCAGGCATCAGCACGACCAGCATGCCGAGCACTCCCAGCGCCGAGGCGGCGAGCCCGCCCGCCGTCCATGCAATACGACGAGCCCGATCGATGTCCCCCGCGCCGATCGCGGTACCGACCATCGGCACGCACGCGACGCCGACCGAGAACGCGATAGGGATCAGCAGGAACTCGAACCGGACGCCGATCCCATAGCCGGCCAGCGCCTCCGGTCCGAAGCGGGCCACGAGCGCGGTCAGGACCAGGACGGTGGCGACCGACAACAGCGGCGACAGCATCGCGATCAGGCCGACCCGCATGATCTCGCCGAACCGGGCGACGTCGAGCAAGCCTGGGTCGAGCCGCAGCCGCAGGCGCGCCCTGGTCGAGCGAAGATAGGCGAACAGAACCAGAGCCGCGCCGGAGAAGGCCACGAGCTGACCCAACGCGACGCCGGCCATCCCTAGGCGAGGGACCGGGCCGATGCCCAGCCCCAACACGCCGCCGACCGCCACTTGGACCACGCCGGCCGCCAACAGCGTATAGGCAGGTACCGACATGTTGCCTGAGCCGCGCGCGACCGACGCGAGCATGTTGGTGGCCCAGATCGCGACGATTGCCAGTGCGGCGACATTTGAATAGTCGACCGCCTCATCGAGCACCCGACCCGTTCCGCCGAGGCGCTGGTACACCGACGGCCCGAGGTTGAGGACGGCGATGGTGAAAAGCAGCCCCAGCACCAGGCCAATCACGAGCGAGCTCAACGCGAGCGCCTGGGCGCGACCGTCGTCGCCGCCGCCGAGCGCCCTGCTGATGGCCCCCGACACCGTGCCGCCCATCGCGCCCGCGGACAGCATCTGCATGAGCATGAAAATCGGAAAGACCAGCGCTATGCCGCCGAGCGACGCCACACCCAGCGAGCCCACATACGCCGTTTCCGCGATCGACACGACCGTGGCCGAGCAGAGCGCGATCAGATTGGGTAGGCTCAGGCGGACCAGCGTCGACAGGACCGGGCCATGGCGGAGCAAATTCGCGCGAGCCGCGGCCGCTGCGGCGATCTGCCGCGTCCGCTCCGCAACGGGTTCGCTCGTCGTCGCGGTCACGCCGCGATCACCAACAGGGTCGTGGCACCTTGACTGTGCAGGCGCTCCAGCAGTTTGTAGGCGTGGCGACTCGGCGTCCCCTTGAACATCTCGCGCCCGACATCGAGATCGGCCGGCGTGAAATCGAGCGCGTCGTTGATCGATGGACGACCGCCGGCGGCGAACATGGCCGCGACGCGGATGAGGCTGTCGGAGCTGATGACCTGCGAGACCGGCGCGGGGGTCAACATCATAAACCGAGCTTCCCGATGAGCGTCTGAAGCGTATCGCGCAGGACCGCGTCGGAAAGCGGACCCTTGCCGACCGCCCGCGACATCCCGACGCTGCCGATCATCGCGGCGAGAACTCCGTGGGCCTCCGCTCGAGGATCGGCCACGCCCAGCCTAATCATCACGGCCTCAATCTTCGAGGCGAGCTTATCGACGCCTTGGACGAAACGGGCGCGCGTGACGCCCGAAACGCGCGCCATGTCGGACGACAGGGCAGGAAGCGGGCACCCACGCTCGGGCTGGTCGCGATGTTCGGGCGAGAGATAGGACGTGAGGTAGGCGCGAAACGCGGCTCCCAAGTCGGCCGTCTCGTCCGCCAAGGCGTCGTCCAAAGCCCGCGTCTGGCGACGCGCGTCGTCGAACATCGCATCGACCGCTTCCGCGATCAGATCGTCCTTCGACCCGAAGTGCGCGTAGAAACCGCCATGGGTCAGCCCGGCGTCGGCCATCACGGCGGCCACCCCGAGCTGGTCGGGACCCTTGATACGAAGCTGGCGCGCCGCGGCCGTCACGATGCGCGAGCGGGTTTGCGGCTTGTGCTGGTCACTATAACGCATCGCCGCTTCCCGTTTATATGATGATGTTAATACAAAAGGTCGGTCTGGAGCAAGCGGCCTGAGCTCAAGCCGTAAGCTCCGGCTTCGTCCGACCATAAGCGCGGAGCAGAACCTGAACGAACCTCCGGTTGTGGGGTCCGGCACAAGCGAGCTGAGTGCCCGCCTGTGGGCCTGTGCTGTCGCGCCGAAGTGGACGCTCGGCAGAGCATTTTGGCAGGCAGCTAAGCGGCCGTTCGAGGTGGCGTTCTCGGCCCACGGCGCCAGATGTTATGCGCGGCGGCCTCGCTGGCGTGCATTGCGCCCAGTGACGGGCGATCCGATCCGCTATCACGACGGGCGCATGCGAACGACCTTGATCCGCGCCCCATCTAACCTCGGCCTGCGACCGCTGTACCCCGGCCACGTGCCCGGTACCTGGCGCGCCCCGCTTATAGTGCTGAGCCGCAGTCCGGCACCCGCCTGCGCAGCGGACCCGCGATGCGTGCCTTTAAACTCCGGCCCGCGGACGGCGTAGAGGACGTTGCGCGCCAAGGTTTGCTGCCGATCGTCGGCCGAGTGTTGAGCGGGGCGCTACCGCAGGAGCGCGAGCAGGCGCTCGTCGCGGACGTCGCGGCCGGTCATGCTGCGGCTGTCCCTCCCCGGCCGGTCGGCTTCATCGTAGCGGCGGCTGATCCCGAGCCGATCGGGTTCGCGCCGCGGGCGATCAGCGATCAATTGGTTGACGGCGGCCCGCCGACCACGGCAATCTCGACGGAGGGGCCTCGCGTTTCTCGATCGAACGGCACGTGGGGGAGGGCTTCCGCATCGCGCCGAATGTCGGTTCGCAACCGTTCCTCCGGGCTTCCGAAGCCGCGGGCTTATAGTTTCTTGGAGGTGGAGCGAACGTCATGCGGGGGAGCTTTATGGCTGCGGCGGCGATCGCCGCCCTGCTCGTGGGGGGGGCGGGACAGGCGGAGACGCTGCGCGAGGCGCTCGTCCAGACCTACAACAGCAACCCGACGATCACGGCGCAGCGGGCGCAGCTGCGCGGCTTGGACGAGGCGGCTTCGGTCGCCCGCGCGGCCCAGCGGCTGCAACTGGCGGGCACGGCCGGCGTCAACCAGGACCTGACGCGCACCGGCGGCGGCAACGGCCGCAACTTCAACGCCGGCGTCGACGTCAGCTACCCGTTGTTTAGCGGCGGCCGCATCCGCAATCAGATCCGCGCCGCCGACACGCGGGTCGAGGCGGGGCGAGCGGTCCTGCGGGCGACGGAGGGCGACATCTTCACCGAATCCGTCGCCGCCTACATGGACGTGACCCGCGATCGCGCGATCGTCGCCTTGAACGAGAACCAGGTGCGCGTTCTCGAATCCAACCTGCGGGCCAGCCGCGACCGCTTCGAGGTCGGCGACCTCACGCGCACCGACGTTGCCCAATCGGAAGCGCGGCTCGCGCTTGCGCAGAGCGACCTCGCCTTGGCGCAGGGGCGGCTACGGGGGAGCGAGGAGAACTATCGGCGGGTAATCGGTGTCCTTCCCGGTGAGTTGCAGCCGCCGCCCGGCCTGCCGCCGCTGCCCGGCACGCCGGAGCAAGCGGTGGACATCGCGCTCGCCAACAATCCGGACCTGATCTCCATCCTAGCGGAGGTCCGCGCCGCCGGTCTCGACGTCTTCGTGGCGCGCGCCGATCGCCTGCCGACGGTGGACGCCGTCGGCTCGAGCCGCTATACCAACTTCCTCGGCTCGCAGGACGAGCGCTTCCCCAGCGCGCCTCCTGGCACGCTTCCCAATACCGAGTCGAACTCCGGTCTGGGCGTGCAAGCCCGGATCCCGATCTACCAGGGGGGTCTGGTGGGCGCGCGCGTTCGCCAAGCGCAAGCGTTCCAGAGTCAGTTGCTCGAGCAGGGCATCGCGATCGAGCGCAGCGTCGTCGCCGATGCCCGCGCCGCCTTCGCTGCCTACCGCGCCTCGCTGGACGCAATCCGCTCGAACGAGATCGCGGTGGCCGCGAACAGGCTCGCGCTGGAGGGCGTACGCGCGGAGCAGGGCGTCGGTACCCGCAACGTGCTCGACGTGCTCAACGCCGAACAGGAGTTGTTGAACAGCCAGGTGTCGCTCGTCACCGCGCGCCGCGACAGCTACGTCGCGGGCTTCCAGCTCCTGAACGCCATGGGCCAGGCGGAGGCTGCCGACCTCAACCTCGACGGCATCGGCCCGCTTTACGACCCGCAGATCAACTACGATCGCAGCATCCGGCGCAGGTCGGATTTCGGAGACGATCCGCGGCCGACAGCCACGGCGACCCGCACCGTGGCGGGTCCGCCCGCGCCGGAAGCCGGTCGGTCGGCGCCCCGGACACCGGCACAAGGGCCTCAGCCGACCTCCCGCAACACCCCCACGACAGAGCCGCGCCAGTAAGCGCGAGTCCTCGATCGGACTTCGACCGAGGTTGGTCGCGAAGTACTTGATCTTGCTCCGGCTGCGTCAGCGTTGCTCTGGATAGCGGTCGTCCACGTCTTGTGAAGATTGGTCGGGGTGCTGCGAAACCTCGCACTAGACATTGCGTCCCGCCCTGGGCCATTATGGCCAGCCGACAGGTTCGCCGAGAGCGCATGCGGCTATGCGGCTCCGCGCGGGACAGGCCAAAGCCCGCGCATGGCGGGCCGGCGTTAGGATAAGGTGAAGGACGCGCCGCGCCGGCGCAGTTCGCTCAGGACGCGGGCTCGAGGACCCGCTCCGCCTTCGCTCCCGCCGCCCGCCCGAACGCCATCGTACCGTCGTCCACCCGGCCGTAGCGGAGCGAGACGAGGTCCAGCGCGTAGTTCTGGTTGAGCCGCCACGGCTTCTTCGCGCCTTGCTTGGGCAGCTCGGCCAGGGCCCTCTGGATGTAGCCGGAGGAGAAGTCGACGAAGGGCGTCTCGCCCGCGTCCGGGTCGCGCCGCGGCACGCACAGGTCCAGCCCGCGCTTCCCCATGTGGTTGAGCAGGCGGCAGACGTACTCGCACGTCAGGTCCGACTTTAGCGTCCACGACGCGTTGGTGTAGCCGAAGCAGAAGGCGAGGTTGGGGACGTCGGAGAACATCATTCCCTTGTACATCAGCTGGTCCGGCAGCTTCACCGGCCGCCCGTCCAGGCTGAAGCGCACACCCGCGAGCAGCTGGAGCTTGAGCCCAGTCGCGGCGACGATCACGTCCGCGGGCAGCTCCTTGCCCGATTTGAGGCGGATGCCGTCCGGCGTGAACCGCTCGATGTGGTCGGTGACGACGCTGGCGGAGCCGTTCTTGATCGCCCCGAACAAGTCGGCGTCTGGCACCAGGCACAGCCGCTGGTCCCACGGGTTGTAGGAGGGGGTGAAATGGGTGTCGACGTCGTGGTCGGGGCCGAGGTGCTCGCGCACCCCCTTCAGGATATTCTCCCTCACCTTGCCCGGCCGCCGCCGCGCGAGCTGGTAGAAGGCGAGGCCGAGCAGCACGTTCTTCCACCGCGTCAGGCGGTAGGCGAGGCGGCCGGGCAAGCGCCGCCGCAGCCAGTTCGCCACCGCGTCCTCCGCTGGCCGCGCAACGATGTAGGTCGGCGAGCGCTGCAGCATGGTGACGTGGGCGGCGTGCTTGGCCATCTCCGGCACGAGCGTCACGGCGGTCGCGCCCGAGCCGATCACCACGACCCGCCGGCCCGAATAGTCGTGGTCCTCCGGCCAGAACTGCGGGTGAATCACCTCGCCCCGGAAATCGCCGGCCCCGGGGAAGTCGGGGAGGTGGCCTTGGGCATAGTCGTAGTAGCCGGAGCACATGAACAGGAAGCGGCAGGATAGCTCGCGCTCGCCCTCGTCCGTCTCCACCGTCACGGTCCACCGCGCGTCGGCGGACGACCAGTCGGCGCGGACGAGCCGGTGGCGGAAGCGGATGTGGGGCAAGATGTTGTATTCCGCCGCGGTCTCGCGGATGTAGTCGCGGATCGACGGCCCGTCGGCGATCGCCTTGGCCTTGGTCCAGGGTTTGAACGCGTAGCCCAGCGTGTGCATATCGCTGTCCGAGCGGATGCCGGGGTAGCGGAACAGGTCCCACGTCCCGCCGATTGCCTCGCGCGCTTCCAAGATCGCGAAGCTGCGGTCGGGGCAGCGCTGCTTGAGGTAGTAGCCCGCGCCGATACCGGACAGCCCGGCCCCCACCACCAGCACGTCGAGCTGTTCGGGCCGTCGTTCGCTCTGCATGGGCCACCTTCCGTTGCGCGCTGCAACTTGGTCGGGAACGCCGCAGAAATCAACGCGCTAGGCGCGCGTCGTGATGCGCGGAAGCCGCACCCGGACAGCCATCGTTCAGGCGCCGAACTTAGGCTCTTTCCTTGCCAGCGCTTTGCTGAAAGCATGGCGTCAGTTTCCGGGCGGGTTCCCTTGTCGCGTATTTCCAGACTTCTCCGGGCCACGGCCCTCTGCACCACCCTCGCGCTGTTCGTCGCCGGACCCCTCCGTGCGCAGGAGGCTCCCGTGCCGGCCGCCCCCGAGCAGGAGTTGGTCCCGCTCGACTTCGACCAGCCCATCATCTCCGACGAGGAGTTCGAGCGCTCGCTCCCGTCGCTCGATGCCCCGCAGACTCCCGAGGCGCCGGTCGGCGTCGCGACCCCCGCCGCGCCGCGCCCGGGCCTGGCCGGCGAGCCCGGCGTCGAGACCCCGGCGGAGGTGCTCGCTGACGCGCCCGCCGTCGATCCTGCGCTCGACGAGCCGCTGCCGGCGATCGCCGGCTTCGACGTTACGACGCCGGAGGCGACGCCGGACGACGACGACGCGCCCGCCACCGTGCGCTACGTGCTCAACGTCGAGGGGCTGCGCGAGGTCGGTCTGCAGGGCCGCTTCCGCGACCTGGCCGCTCTGGAGGGCAGCGGCCGCGCCACCCGCGCGCTGATCGCCTCGCGCACCCGCGACGACCAGGGGCTCGCCATCAGCCTGCTCCGCTCCCAGGGCTATTTCGACGCCACCGCGACCTCGGCGATTGAGCCGCTGCCCGAGGAGGCGGGGCGGCTCCGCGTGACGATCGCCGCCGTCCCCGGCCCGCGTTACGATTTCAGTGAGATCCGCGTGACGGGGGCCGAGACGATCCCGCCCGCGCTCGTCCGCGACGCTCTCGTGATCCGTTCCGGCGAGCCGATCGTCGCCGACGCGGTGATCGCGGCCGAAGCGAACGTCGCCGTGCGGCTGCCTCAGCAGGGCTACCCGTTCACGGAGGTCGGCGAGCGCCGCATCGACCTCAACCCGGACACCACCACCGGCGACTACACCCTGCCCGTGTCGCCCGGCCCCCGCGCGCGCTTCCGCGGCTACCGGACGGAGGGCGACCTGGCGTTCAGCGCGAAGCACGTCGGCGTGCTCGCCCGCTTTGACCGCGGCGAACTCTACGATAGCCGCCTAGTCGACGACCTGCGCGAGGCGATGATCGCGACCAGCCTCTTCTCCTCGGTCGCCGCCGCCCCCGTCCGCACCGCCGAGCTCAGCCCCGAGGGCGACGAGTACGTCGACATCCTCGTCACGCAAGACGCCGGCCCGCCGCGCTCGCTCACCGCCGCGCTCGGCTTCTCCTCCGGCGAGGGCTTCCGCGCTGAGGGCGCGTGGGAGCACCGCAACCTGTTCCCGCCGCAGGGCGCGCTGCGCGCCGCCGCCGTGCTCGGCACCCGCCAGCAGTCTCTGGAGGGACGCTTCATCCGCTCCAACTTCCACCGCCGCGATCGCACGCTGGCGCTGATCGCGGAGGCCGGGCGCTTCGACTACGACGCGTTCCTCGCCTTCACCGGGCGGCTCTCCGCCCGGCTGTCGCGCGAGTCGACGCCGATCTGGCAAAAGCGGATCACCTGGGCGTTCGGCGCGGAGCTCGTCGGCACCAACGAGTCCTTCTACGACTTCGCCGCGGGCGAGCGGAACCGCGGCACCTTCTTCATCGGCGCGATCCCCGCGCAGGTCGGCTTCGATACTTCCAACAACCTGCTCGATCCGACCCGCGGCTTCCGCCTGCTCGCCCGCACAAGCCCGGAGGTGTCCCTGCGCGGCGGCGCGACGCCCTACGTCCGCAACCAGCTCGAAGGCAGCACCTACTACCCTGTGCGGAGTAACCTGGTGATCGCCGGCCGCGCGCGCTTCGGCTCCATCGCGGGGACGACGCGCGACAGCATCGCCCCTTCACGCCGCTTCTACGGCGGCGGCGGCGGTTCGGTGCGCGGCTACGGCTTCCAGGAGCTCGGCCCCCGCGACCCGAACGGCGATCCGGTCGGCGGGCGCTCCCTGACCGAGTTCTCGCTCGAAGCGCGCTACCGCTTCGGCGATTTCGGCATCGTGCCCTTCATCGACGCGGGCCAGGTGTACGACAAGGAGCTGCCCGGCTTCAGCGACCTCCAGTACGGAGTCGGCGTGGGCGGGCGCATCTACACCAATTTCGGGCCGCTGCGCGCCGATGTCGCTATGCCGCTGAACCGCCGCGCGGGGCAGGGGCGGGTGGCGCTCTACATCTCCATCGGACAGGCCTTCTAGATGGCCGACCGTGATCCCGGCATCGTCGTCAGCGAAGCGCCCGCCGCGCCGCCCCCGCCGCGCGGTCGCCGCATCGCGCTGTGGATCGCTGCGGCGCTGGGCGTCCTGCTCCTGCTCGCCGCCGCGCTCTTCTTCGGCGCGAACACCGACTTCGGCCGCCGCATCCTCGCCCGCGAATTGAGCAAGATCGAGACGGAGACCGGGCTCAAGATCGGCATCGGCCGGCTCGAAGGCTCAATCTACGGCGACCTCGTTATTCACGACCTCACGCTCAGCGACCCCCGCGGCGTGTTCCTCCGCGCGCCGCGCGTCGAGCTCGACTACGAGCCCCTGGCCTACCTGCGGCGCAGCCACGTCGACATCGACGAGCTCCACGCCCCCTTCGTCCGCGTCCTGCGGACCCCGGAGCTCCGCCCCGGCGACCCCAACGCGCCGATCCTCCCCGATATCGACATCGACGTCGACGACCTCCGCATCGACCGGCTGCTGCTCGAGCCGCCCGTCACCGGTCGCCGCCACCTCCTGTCATTGCAAGGCGAGGCCCACATCGCCGATCGCCGCGCGCAGGTCCGCGCCGCGGCTGTCGCCCTCGTCGGCCCCGGCATCGCCGGCGGCGACCGGCTTCAGCTGACGCTCGACGCCGTCCCCGACAACGACCGCTTCGACGTGGACGCGCGGCTTGCAGCCCCCGTCGGCGGGCTCGTCTCCCAACTGTCCGGCGTGAACCAGCCGATCGTCGCCGAGATCAAAGGCCAGGGCGGCTGGCGCAACTGGCGCGGTTCCGCGCGCGCGCTGCTCGGCGGCCAGCCCTTCGCCAATCTCCAGCTCGCGAACAGGGACGGCACCTTCACCGTTCGCGGCCCGGTGAAGCCCGACCTGCTCGTCCCCGAAACCTACCGCCGCCTGCTCCAGCCGGTGCTCGCCGTCGACCTCACGACGACCCTGGCCGAACGCCGCGCCGACACCAGCCTCCGCCTGCGCTCCGACGCCTTCGACGTCGCCGCCAACGGCATCGTCGATCTCGGCGAGAGCCGCTACGGGAACCTCCGCATCAACGCGCGCCTGCTCCAGCCCGGCGCGATCGCCCCCAACCTCCGTGGCCAGGACGTGCAGGCCGCGTTCGTCCTCGACGGCCCCTTCGCCACGCCTACCGTCGGCTACGACGTTCGCGCGACCGCTCTCGGCTTCGGCGCCACCACGCTCCAGAACGTCCGCGCCACAGGCCAAGCGCGCGTCCAGGAAGACCGCATCGTCCTGCCGGTGGCCCTCCGCGCCGCCCGCGTGCTCGGCCTCCCCGCCGCCGCCGGCGAGCTCCTCACCAATGTCCGCGTGGACGGCTCCCTCCTCATCAGCGGGCCGAAGATCCTGTCGGAGAACCTCCGCCTCCGCTCCGACCGCTTGAACGCCACGCTCGTCGTCGCCGCCGACGTCGCCCGCGGGCAGTACCGCGGCGCGTTCAACGGCCGCGTCGAGGACTACGCGGTGCGCGGCGTCGGCCTGGTCGACGTCACCACCGACCTGAACATCGTCCAGCAGGGTGCCGGCTACGCTATCACCGGCCGTTTCGCCGCGCAGACCAAGCGGCTGGAGAACGCCGGCGTCCGCGACTTCCTTGGCGGCAACGCTTTGGTCCGCGGCGACATCGCCATCGCGCCGAACGGCGTCATCGGCGTCGCCAACGTGCGCCTCGCCGCGCCCCTCGTCACCGTGACGAACGGCCGCGGCCGCTACGACCCCGCATCCGGCGCGCTCGCTTTTACCGGCTCGGCCGTCACCCGCGAGTACGGGGCTGTGCAAGTGGCCGTGTCGGGCACCATCGCCCAGCCCAACCTTCGCTTGCGCGCGCGCAATCCGAACTTCGGCGTGGGCCTGCGCGACATCGACGCCGACGTGCGCGCGGTCGCCGGCGGCTACTTCGTCCGCGCCACCGGCCAGTCCGACTACGGCCCCTTCTCCGCCGATCTGGCGGTAATCCAGGGCGCGCAGCTCGCCTTCGACATCCGCCGCCTGACCTTCGCCGAGATCAACTTTGCCGGCCGCATCGTCCGCACCGCGGCCGGCCCCTTCGCCGGTTCGCTGACGGCGAACGGCCGCGGCCTCGACGGCACGATCCAGCTCGCCGCCCAGGGCCGCTACCAGCGCGCCACCGTGCGCGCCCGCGCCAACGGCGCGACCATCCCCGGGCCCGAGCCGATCCTGATCGCCCGCGGGCTGATCGACGCCACCGTGGTGCTCTTCCCCGGCCGCCCCGCGATCGTCGGCCAGGCCCAGCTCGCGGGCGTGCGGCGCGGCGCGCTGCTCGTCGACGCGCTGCGCGCCCGCGCCGACTATCAGGCGGGCGTCGGCACGATCCAGGCGGTAGCGAACGGGCGCAGCGGCGTCCCCTTCCGCGTCGCCTTAAACAGCCGGCTCACCCCTGACTTCGTCCGCGCCGCCGCGCAAGGTCAGGTCGGCGAGCTGCCGTTCCGCCTCGCCAACCCCGCTACGTTGCGCCGCACCGGCGGCGATTGGGTGCTCGATCCCGCGACGCTCGTCCTGCCGCAGGGCAACGTCCGCCTCGCCGGCCGCTTCGGGCGGACCACGCTGCTCCAGACGCGCTTTGACGGGCTCGATCTCCGCATCGCCAACGCCTTCGTCCCCGACACCGGCTTCAGCGGCCGCGCTTCGGGCTCCGTCGATTTCCAGCAGACGGGGGCCGACGCCTTCCCCCGCGCCGACGCGCGGCTTACCATCGTCGACTTCGCGCGCGCCACCGTCACCGGCGCGTCCATGCCCGTGAACGTCGCGCTGGCCGGCGCGCTCCGGCCCGACGGCGGCGCGTTCAACGCGGTGATCCGCCGCAACGGCGGGCTGATCGGCCGCGCGCAGGTGCGGCTCCAGCCCGTCGGCGGGCGCGGTTCTTGGACCGAACGGCTGCTCGCCGCGCCGCTCGCCGGCGGCATCCGCTACAACGGCCCGGCCGACGTGCTGTGGTCGTTCACCGGCATCGCCGACCAGCAGCTGTCCGGCCCGATCGGCGTCGCCGCCGACTTCTCCGGCCGGGTGAACCAGCCGCAGCTGTCCGGCATCGTGCGGGCTAACGCGCTGGCTTACGAGAACGCCGAATTCGGCACCCGCGTGTCGAGCATCCAGCTCCAGGGTCGCTTTGACCGCTCGACTTTCGAGCTCACCCGGCTCGCCGGCCGCGCCGGGCGCGGCACGGTGACGGGCTCGGGCCGCGTCGGGCTCGCCGCCGCCAGCGGCTTCCCCATCGACATCGGCCTGCGCTTCGCCGAAGCCCAGCTCGCGCGCTCCGACCAGATCGGCGCTACCGTCTCCGGCGACCTGCGCGTCGTGAACAGCGCAGCCGCGGGCGCGTCCATCCGCGGCGACCTGACGCTGCCCCAGGCGCGCTACCGCGTGCAGCGCGCGGCCGCCGCGCAGGTGGTCGAGCTCACCGGCATCCGTCGCGCCGGCGCGGCCTACCCGCCCGTCGCCGTGCGCTCGGCCGCGACGCCGAGCCAGTGGGACCTCGACATCGCCGTGCGCGCGGACAACCAGATCTATGTTTCCGGCCTGGGCCTCGACAGCGAATGGCAGGCCGACCTGCGCGTCCGCGGCACCTCGGCCACGCCGGAGGTGACGGGGGAGGCGGAGGTGCTGCGCGGCACCTTCTCCTTTGCCGGGCGCCGGCTCGAGCTCGACGAGGGCCGCATCCTGTTCCGCGGGCAGCGGCCGATCAACCCGACCATCGACATCTCCGCCAGCACCACGGTGGAAGGCATTACCGCGCGCATCAACGTCGAGGGCAACGCGCGCACCCCGCGCATCGCCTTCTCCTCCACGCCCGCCCTGCCGCAGGACGAGGTGCTCGCCCGCCTGTTCTTCGGCGGCTCAGTCAGCCAGATCTCGGCCGCCCAGGCCGTCCAGCTGGCGGCCTCGCTCAACGCGCTCCGCGCGGGCGGCGGCGGGGGCGGGGGCGGCCCGCTCGGCAAGCTGCGCGGCACCGCCGGCCTCGACCGCCTCCGCATCCTCGGTGCCGACCGCGCAACCGGACGCGGCACCGCCATCGCCGCCGGCACCTACGTGTCCAATGACATTTACGTGGAGGTGATCACGGACACCCGCGGCTTCACCGCCACCCAGATCGAGATCGCGCTGAGCCGCGCGCTGAGCCTGCTCAGCCAAGTGGGGTCGTCGGCGGGGACGGGGGTGAATTTGAGGTATTCGAAGGATTATTAAGCGGCACGCCGCCTGATCAAGACGACCTCGAGGCCGGCGCGCTCCGCAACCTTCGGCCATAGCTGATCGGCGGTCCACGCCGGGCTCCGCTCGCGGCGGGCGAGCGCGAGGCAGAAGCGATCGCCCAAGGACAATCCGGCGTCAATGGTGAGCGGGCGGAGCATATCGGCAAGGACAGCAGCGCCTCGACGGACTCCCGCGATGCGCCCCGTTGCGCGTAGAAAGTCGCGACCTCGGTCAAGTTGACGCTGCTGATCGCCGCGCCGTCAATCCGGCTCGCTACCTGATCCGCTCTCGTTTCCGCCTTCAGCATCGCGAGCAGGGCGGAAGCGTCGAGAATCAGGCTCCCCGCCACCCGTCAGCCCGAGCCGCTCGCGAACGTCGGCCGGCAGGCTGAGACTGCCGTCGGGCGCTATCTCCACCTGCACTGTCATTCGATTACGCCTCCGGCCGTCGCGCGCGAGCATGGTGCAGGTGGTGAACTGCGGCAAGACGTCCGGATAGTCTTCATGCCGCCAGCGCCTCTCTCGCCCTAGCTGCCGCCTTCGCGTGCTCGCAGATCAATTCGACGATCCGCGGCACCTCCTTGGGCGGCAGGTCGTGCGCCATGCCCTCGATCAGCTCCAGCCGTGCGCCGCGCACGCGCGCGGCCGTGTCCACGCCGCCCTCCTTCGGCACCAGCCGGTCGGCCGTGCCGTGAATCACCAGCGTCGGGACCCTGATCCGCGCCAGTGCGTCGGCCCGCCCGCCGCTCGCCAATATGGCGAGTAGCTGGCGGCGTACGCCCGCCGGGTTGTACGCCCGGTCGAGCGCGCGCTCGACCAGCGCGCGCCGCTCGACGTCGCCGCGTCCGCCGGGAGTGCCAATTGCGTCCATCAGCTCCACGCCGAAGCGGACCAGCGTCTCCCGGTCGCTTCCCTCCGGCCGCTTGGCGAGCAGCCGGCGGCGCAGCTCGGCGGGCGGCCCGGGGAGCCCGCGCGCGCCGGAGGTCGACATGATGGAGGTAAGGCTGAGCACCCGGTCCGGCGCGTCGGCCGCGACCAGCTGCGCGATCATGCCACCCATCGATGCGCCGACGAGGTGCGCCCGCGCGAGCCCCAAGCTGTCCAGCAGCCCCAGCGCGTCCCGCGCGAGGTCGGGGAGCTTGTACGGAACCTTCGGTCGCAGGCCGATCGCCTTCGCCGCCGCGACTATCAGCGGGTGGGTCGGGCGGAACTGGTTGAGGTGGGTCGACAGGCCCGCGTCGCGGTTGTCGTAGCGGATCACGCGGAAGCCGCCGGCGGCGAGCCCGTCGACCAGCGGCTCCGGCCAGTGCACCAGCTGCGCGCCCAATCCCATGATCAGCAGGATCGCGGGATCCTGCGGATCGCCCACCTCCTCATAGGCGAGCCTCACCCCGTTCGCCTGCACGGTGCCGCTGCGGTAGGCCATGCGCGCTCCTTCCGATCGTTTCGCACGCAGAACGCGCGCGGCCGCCGCTCGGCTCCCGCCGGGGTTGACGTGCATCAAGATTGCGCGTCGGGCGTTGTGCCGGAATCAAGGTCGGCGCGACCGGCTGGGAGAGGTGGAAAATGCAGCAGCTCAGCGCCCAGGACGCGTCCTTCGTCTATCTGGAAACGCGCAACACGCCGATGCACATCGGCTCCGTCGCCATCTACGATCCGTCGACCGCGCCCGGCGGCTTCGTCCGCTTCAAGGACATCCTGAACCATATCGAGGGCCGCCTCCACCTCGCCCGCAGCTTCCGTCAGCGGCTCCAGCGCGTGCCGGGCAACCTTGATCACCCTTACTGGGTGGAGGACGACAGCTTCGACCTCGAGTTCCACGTCCGCCACATCGCGCTGCCGCAGCCCGGCGACTGGCGGCAGCTGTGCATCCAGGTCGCCCGCCTCCATTCCCGCCCGCTCGACATGACCAAGCCCCTCTGGGAGTTCTATGTCGTCGAAGGGCTCGACAAGGTGGAGGGCCTGCCGCCCGGCTGCTTCGCGCTCGTCAACAAGGTCCACCACGCCGCCATTGACGGCATGAGCGGGGTGGAGATGACCTCGGCTATCCACACGCTGGAGGCGGACGCGCCGCCCCCGCCGCCGCCCGCGGAGGAATGGCGCGCCAAGCCCGCGCCCGGCGCGGGCGAGCTCCTGCTGCGCACTCACCTCAACAACGTCGCCCAGCCGCTGCGCATGCTCGACATGTGGCGCGATGCCTTGCCCGGCTTCGCCCGACTCGGCCGGGGCCTGGGCCGGCAGGAGCTCAGCCTCGATGGCCTGCGCGCCGCGCCGCGCACGCGCTTCGCCGGGCGCGTTGGCCCGCACCGCGTGTTCGAGGGCCGCGCTTTCAGCCTCGCCGACGTGCGCGCGATCCGCGGGGCCGCGCCGGGGGCGACCGTCAACGACGTGATGCTCAGCGTCGTCGGCGGCGCGCTGCGGCGCTACCTCCAGGCGAAGAACGAACTGCCCGGCGAGTCCTTGATCGCCATGGCCCCCATCTCCGTCCGGGCGGAGGGGGAGAAGGGCGACCTCGGCAACCTCGTCTCGGCGATGACGGTGGCCTTGGGCACCCATATCGAGGATCCGTTGGGAAGGCTGCGCCACGTCGGCGAGCAGGCGCGCGCCTCCAAGGCGCTCACCAACGCGGTCGGCGCGCGGACCTTGTCCGAATATTCCAAGCTTATGCCCGCCGCGCTCGCGGGGCTCGGCGCGCGGCTCTACACCAGCCTCGGGCTGGCTGAGCGGTCGGCGCAGATGTTCAACTGCGTCGTCACCAACGTCCCCGGCCCGCGCGTGCCCATCTTCATGGCGGGCGCGCGGATGGTGACCCAGTTCGGGCTGGGGCCGATCTTCGACGGCATGGGGCTGATCCACCCCGTGTACAGCTACGGCGACAGCCTCACGGTTTCATTCAACTCCGACCGCGAGATGATTCCGGACCCCGGCTTCTACGCCGACTGCCTCCAGGCATCGTTCGACGCGCTCAAGGACGCGGCCGCCGCGACCGCCGGACCCGCGGCCGCCGCCGGACGTTCGCGCAAGACCACCACACCAGCGACCCAAGGAGCCGCCGCATGACCGACAACCGGATGACCGACACGCTCAGGAACGCGGGCGAAGGCCTGCGCAACGCCGGCCAGCGCGTCGCGGAGAACACGCAGAGCATCAACCTCAAGGTGATCGAGCAGGCCGAGCAGAACGCGCAGGAAGCGTTCCGGGCGATGCGCGCCGCCGCCGCCGCGCGCTCGGTGAACGAGGTAATGGAGATCCAGACCAACTACGTCCGCGAGCAGAGCAGCCGCGGCATGAGCCAGATCCGCGAAATCGGCGACCTAATCGCCAATTTCGGCCGCCAGGCGATGGGCGCGGGGATGAGCGGCATGGCGATGGGCGCGCAGGCGGCGTCGGGCGCGGCGTCCAGCATGGCGCAGTCCGCGTCGGACGCGACCAGCGCGATGGCGCAGTCGGCGGGCGCGGCGGCGGCGAACGTTTCCCCCTCCACCGCCGGCGGCGGGGAGAGCGGCGGCTCCGGCCAGGCTTAAGCCGCGGCGCAGCGCGCGGCGGGCGCGATCGGCTGCGCGTCTTCGACGGCGCGCAGCCGCACCCCGTCGTCCATCTCTTCCGCAAAGCATGCCCAACGCCCGCGCCCTCCGTCCTTGGCGCGGTAGAGCGCGATGTCCGCGCGCCGCTTGAGTTCGACCGGATCCGCCGCGTCGCCGGGCGCGAAGGCGACGCCGATGCTCGCCCCCGCCGTCACCCGCGCGCCGAACAAATTCGCCGGCTCCCGCATCGCGGCGATGATCCGCTCGCACAGATCCTCCGCGCCGTCCCGCGCGCCCGCGCCGGTTCGGACGATCGCGAACTCGTCGCCGCCCAGCCGCGCGACACCGTCCCCCGCGCAGGCCGCCAGCCGCCGCCCGAACTCGACGATCAGCGCGTCGCCCGCCGGGTGGCCGAGGGTGTCATTGACCTGCTTGAACCGGTCGAGGTCGAGGTAAAAAAGCGCGATCCCGCCCTCATCGCGGGCGAGCGCCGCGAACGCCCCCGCCAGCCGCTGGTCGAACGCCGCGCGGTTCGGCAACCCGGTGAGCGCGTCATGAAAGGCGAGCCGCTGCGCCTCCCGCTCGCTCGCCCGCAGCGCCGCCGTCGCCCGCCGCACCCGCGTCAGCAGCGCGGCGACGACCAGCGCGACGAGCAGCAGCGCCGCCCCCAGCACGGGCGCGACCTGCCGCGCCACCGCCAGCCCCGGGCGGAACGGGCGCCACGCGAACCAGCCGACCAGCCGCCCGTCCCTCGCGCGGAACGCGAGCCGCGCCTCGCCCTCCGCCGCCCGCGCCCCCGCCGGGCGGAAGCGCGCCCCGCCGAACTGGTAGCGCTCCGCGACCGCGCGCAGGAAACCACCGTCGAGGTAGCGCACCGACAGGTGGAAGTATTCGCTCCCCGGTGCCTGCTCGATATCCCCCGTGTCCGACACGATCGGCTTGAGGCTGAGCAAGGCCGGCCGCCCGTCGACCAGCGCCAGCTCCGCCGTGGTCGGCGTCGGGTCCGCCGCGTCCTCGCTTAGCGGCGCCTCCGCCCGCCGCAGCTCCCCGGCCAAGGGCAGCGCCGCGCCCGCCACCGCGCCGAACGCCTCCGGCTCCGCGCGCCGCCCGTCCACCATTGCGTAGATCGGCTGGTCCCGGGGATCGAGGATGTACGCCCGGTCGTGCCCGTAGAACTCGCGGAACCACACCCCGAGATTCAGGTCGAGCCACCGTGCGTCGAGCGGCCGCGCGCGCACCTGGCGCACCGCGTCGTCCCAGATCGTCGAGCCCTGCTGGTCGCGCGCCACCTGCTCGAACTGCTGGCGGAGCACGAGCACCGCGAGCCGCCGCTCGCGCGCCGCCGCAACCCGGTCGGCCTCCGCCGCGGACAGGGTGAGTAAGGCGGCGATCACCAGCGCGACCGAGCCGACCACGGCCAGCGTTGGCAGGAGCACGCGCGCGCCGAAGCCGTCCCCCATGCCCAAAAACTCCGCCCGCCGGCGGGCGACGCTGGACCTAAGAAATCAACAAAAGACTAACACTCCGCGGGATCAGCCCTCCGCGGCCGGCTCGCCTTCCGGCTCCGGCTCGTCCGCGAACCAGGCCTCTACCCGGCCCGGCAGCTTGAGGGTGAGCGGCTTGCCCCGCCGGTCCACCGTCTTGCCCGCCTGCACGCGGATCCAGCCCTCGGCGAGGTCATAGGCCTCCACGTCCGTCCGCTCCCGCCCGTTGAAGCGGATACGCACGCCACGGCGCAGCGCTTCGGCGTCGAAGTCGGGGCTGGAGGGGTCGATGGCTAAGCGGGGCGGAGGACGTGACATGGCGAAGCCTTGTCACGCCGAAGAGCCCGAGCGCAAGGGAGCGTTCGCGCCAGCGAACGGGTCCTTGCGCGAAGAAAGCATCCCCGCCCGGCCAGCAGGTCGCCCTGAGCTTGTCGAAGGACGATCCCAACCGACGTCGCGGGATTCAGTCCCGCGAAGGCCCCTTCTTCCCGCGCGCCGCCGCTCCCTCCACCCTCTCCATCGCCTCCGCGCAGTCCTTCGGCACCTCAGCCCCCGCCAGCCGCCACGGGTCCTCCCCGTCGACGAACGGCACGAACTCCTCCGCCGCCACCGGCGGTAGCAGCGCGCCGCGAAACGCCACGCCCCCGGCCCGACGGGCACGAAGTCCACCTCCGGGTCCTCCGCCGCCGCGTCCCGCGCCGCTTCCTGAGCGTCATCTGCCGCCCGCGCCCGCGCCGCGCACCCCTCCAGCGCCTGCGCGATCTCCGCCTCCGCCCGGCGGTCGAGCCTGACCCCCTCGAACCCGTCCAGCGTCCCGGCCGCCCGGCCTAAGTCCGCCCCGCTCCCACGCGGCCCCGCGATCACCGCCCGCACCGCCGTCGCCGAAGCCTCCGCCGCAGCTCCTCCTCGAGCCTGCTCGGGAAGGGGGACCGCGCCCGCAGAGCGTGGTGGAGGGGCTGCCGCGCCAGCGGCGGAACTTGCCCGCGCCGAGATATAATCCACCGTCACCCGCCGCCCGGCCGCGTCCTCCCCGTAGTGGCGCAGGCAGAAGATCAGCGATGCGTCGTTGCGCTTGCGCCGGTACGCCATCAGCTTGCCCGCCGCGAACACGGGATGAGCTCCCCCTCGATCGGTAGCGCGGCGGGTCCCACCTGCTTGATTGAGCAGGCGGGGCCGTTCGCTTCCGGCTTGGGCGGCCCGTGTAGGCCGTCACGGGAGTAAATCCCGTGACGTCGGATGGGATGGCTCCGCCACCCGCCGGCCGGCGCGCGCCGTCTCTTCGCGCTGCGCTCGGCAGACGCCTTCGCTCTCAGGCCGCTTCGGCCTTTCGCGATGCTCGCTTGCGCTCATGCGGATCCAGGAACCTCTTCCGCAGCCGGATCGACTTGGGCGTCACCTCCACCAGCTCGTCGTCCTGGATGTAGGCGATCGCCTGCTCCAGCGTCAGCCGCCGCGGCGGCGTCAGGCGGATCGCGTCGTCCTTGCCGCCGGACGCCCGGAAATTGGTGAGCTGCTTGGTCTTCATCGGGTTGACCTCCAAGTCCTCCGGCTTGGCGTTCTCCCCGATGATCATCCCCTCGTACACGGGCTCCTGCGGTCCGACCATCAGTACCCCGCGCTCCTCCAGCGGCCCCAGTGCATACGTCACCGTCTCGCCCGCGCCGTTGGAGATCAGCACGCCGTTCTGCCGCCCCTCGATGCGGCCCTTGTAGGGGCCGTAGCGCTCGAACAGCCGGTTCATGATGCCGGTGCCGCGCGTGTCGGACAGGAACTCGCCGTGGTAGCCGATCAGCCCGCGGCTGGGGCCGGAGAAGGTGATCCGCGTCTTGCCACCGCCCGACGGCCGCATGTCGGTGAGCTCGGCCTTGCGCTGCGCCATCTTCTCGACGACCGTGCCGGAATATTCCTCGTCCACGTCGATCACGACCTGCTCGTACGGCTCCTGCCGCCCCTCCGGCCCGTCGCTGAACAGCACGCGCGGGCGGCTGATGGTGAGCTCGAACCCCTCGCGCCGCATCGTCTCGATCAGCACGCCGAGCTGGAGCTCGCCGCGCCCCGCGACCTCGAACGCGTCCTTCTCCGCGGACTCGGCGATGTGGAACGACACGTTGCCCTCCGCTTCTCGGAGCAAGCGGTCGCGGATCATGCGGCTGGTGACCTTGGTCCCCTCGCGCCCCGCCATGGGGCTGTCGTTGACGGTGAAGGTCATGGCGAGCGTCGGCGGGTCGATCTTGGACGCGGACAGCGGCTCGGCGACGGCCGGGTCAACGATCGAGTTGGACACGGTGGCCTTGGTCAGCCCGGCAATAGCGACGATGTCGCCCGCCTCCACGCTGTCCACCGGCACTCGCTCCAGCCCGCGGAACGCCATGATGCGCGTCGCGCGGCCTTCCTCCACCACCTTGCCGTCGGCGTCGAGCGCCTTGATCGGCATGTTGACGCTGAGCTTCCCGCTGGCGATCCGCCCGGTGAGCACTCGCCCGACGAAATTGTCGCGGTCGAGCAGCGTCGCGAGCATCTTAAATGGCCCGTCCGGGTCCGCCTCCGGCGCGGGCACGTTGTCCACGATCGCCCGAAACAAGGGCGACAGGTCGCCCGCGCGCACGTCGTCGGTGGTCCCTGCGTAGCCGTTGCGCCCCGACGCGTAGAGTGTGGGGAAATCGAGCTGCTCGTCGTTGGCGTCGAGCGACAGGAACAGCTCGAAGCACTCGTCGAGCACCTCCGCCGGCCGCGCGTCGGGGCGGTCGATCTTGTTCACCACCACGATGGGGCGCAGGCCTAGGGCTAACGCTTTGCCCGTCACGAACTTAGTCTGCGGCATCGGCCCCTCGGCCGCGTCCACCAGCAGGATCACGCCATCCACCATCGACAGGATACGCTCCACCTCCGCGCCGAAATCGGCGTGGCCGGGGGTGTCGACAATGTTGATGCGGGTCCCTTCCCACTCCACCGACGTGCACTTGGCCAGGATGGTGATTCCCCGCTCCTTTTCCAGATCGTTGGAATCCATCGCCCGCTCCTCCACGCGCTGGTTGTCGCGGAAAGTGCCGGACTGCCGAAACAGCTGATCAACAAGTGTCGTTTTGCCATGATCGACGTGCGCGATTATGGCCACGTTGCGGAGGCGCATGGGGTACCTAGGCTGAGAGCGAAGGGCGCGATGTAGCGAGGATGGTGCGTCGCAGCAAGGCGGAGCGGAGCGGGCGGTCGTGCCGCAACGCCGCCGGCCCCGGACCCGTCGGTGCGCGGGCTCGGGGCGGACGGCTCTGGTTCGCGTTCCCGGAGCGCGTCGCGCTCCGCCGGCTTACTTGCTCAGGTGCTGCGACAGGTACTTGTTCATCTCGAACATGGTTACCTTGTCCTTGCCGAACACCTTTTTGAGATTCTCGTCGGCCAGGATCTCGCGCTTGTCCTGCGGGTTCTGCAGGTTGTTCTTGCGGATGTAGTCCCACACTTTGGAGACGACCTCGGCCCGCGCGACGCGCTCGGTACCGACGATGGCGCCGAGCTCGGGCGACGGCTGGAGCGGCTGCTGGAGCGCGTTGGGCTTGCCGCCGCCACCCTTGCCCGCCTTCTTCGCGGCGCCGCTCGCGTTGCCCTCGCCCCCGTCGCCGCCTGCTGCCTTGGCCATGGAACTCTCCCTGTTTCGTTACGCTGGCATAAGCGTATCCGCCGCATCAAGTCATGGCCAGCCCCCTTGTTCCCGGGCCCGGGGCGGAACCCGGTGGCCCGGGTCGGGATTAGGGGCGGGACGCGGAAAAGGAGATCGGCGATGGCGGAACGGCGGAAAGCGGGCGGGGCATGGCGCGCGCCCGCGCTGGGCGCCGCGGCGGTCGCGGCAGCGGCCGCCGCGGCGTTCAACATATGGAAGAGCCGGCGGGCGGAGGCGGAGCATCCGCCGCAGGGCCGCTTCGTCGAGATCGGCGGGGTGCGGCTGCATTATGCGGAAGCGGGCCGGGGCGAGCCGGTGGTGCTTATCCACGGCGTGGGCGCACTCGTCGAGGACTGGGAAAGCTCTGGCGTGTTCGCCCGGCTCGCCGAGCGCCACCGGGTGATCGCCTTCGACCGGCCGGGCTACGGTTACTCGGAACGGCCGCGGACCACGATCTGGACCGCCGAGCGCCAGGCCTTCCTGCTTTCGCGCGCGCTGGACCGGCTGGGCGTCGGGCCGGCGACCGTGGTCGGCCACAGCTGGGGTACGCTGGTCGCCGCCGCCATAGCCCTGAACCACCCGGAGCGGGCGCGCGCGCTGGTGCTGCTCGGCGGGCCGCTGCTGCCCGACCTGCGCGCAGACGTGCTGCTCGCGGCGGGGCCGGCGATCCCGGGGATCGGCGACCTCGAGCGCTTCACCGTCACCCCACTGCTCGCGCGTGCGGCGTGGGGACAGCTGGTGAAGAAGCTGTTCGCGCCCGCGCCCGTGTCGCCCTCCTTCCGCCGCTTCCCCAAGGAGCTCGCGGTGCGCCCGGGCCACCTCCGCGCGGCGGCCGCCGACGCGGCGCTGATGATCCCGTCGGCGCGCGCGCTTTCCCCGCGCTACGGCGAGTTGCGCCTGCCCACGGTGGTGGTGCACGGCGACGGCGACCGGATCGTTCCCTTCAGCCACGCCGAGCGCTTCGTCGCGCAGGTGGACGGGGCTCGGCTGGTGCGGCTGGATGGGATCGGCCACATGCTCCACCACAGCCGGCCTGACGCGGTGCTCGACGCGGTGGGCCGGGTCGCGGCGTGACGGCGGAGCGTCGGCGGGCGGACCGCGAGCCATCATGGATCATAGCGTAATTTCTTAAGGAGGCGTGCGTAGCTTTTCGCCCCATGAAGGACGGGCGGAACTCGGGGGCGCGGCAGGGCTGCATCGGGTGCCGGGAGGGCGCGGGCTGGGACGGGGCGATCCGCATGGCCTTCCACCCGATCGTGGACCTCTGGACGGGCGAGCCCTTCGCCTACGAAGCCTTGGTGCGCGGGCCAAACGGCGAGGGCGCAGGGAGCGTGCTGGCGCAGGTGACGGACGCCAACCGCTACGGTTTCGATCAGGCGTGTCGGATGGCGGCAATCGAGGAAGCGGTCGCGGTCGGACTGCTCGACACGGACGCGCTCCTGTCGATCAACTTCCTGCCCAACGCGGTTTATTCGCCGGTGGCGTGCATCCAGCTGACGCTTCGCACGGCGGCAGCGGTGGGGCTGCCGACCGATCGGCTACTGTTTGAGTTCACAGAAAATGAGCGCATGGAAGACACAGCCCATGTGCGGAAGATCGTGGACACCTACCGCCGCTTCGGCTTCCACACGGCGATCGATGATTTCGGCGCCGGGCACGCTGGGCTCGGGCTCCTCGCAGACCTGCCGACGGACGTGGTGAAGCTCGACATGGCGCTAGTCCGCGGCGTGGAGGACAGCGAGCCGCGGCGGGCGATCGTGGCGGCGGTCGCCGGGCTGTGCAAGGAGCTGCGGATCGGGCTGATCGCCGAAGGCGTCGAGACCACCGCCGAGCTGCGCGCGCTGGAGGCGCTCGGCGTGCGCTTCGTCCAGGGCTTCGTGTTCGGCCGGCCGGAGGTGGGGCGGCTCCCGCCCCCGCGGATCATCGAGCGCAGCGCGGCCGCCTGACCTGTCCTGTTCCACGTGGAACGGGTTGGGAACGGGGCCCCTAACCTGTGGGGTGCGAGTGGCGCAGCGTGGAGTTCCTTCCATCAGAAGCGGCCGCCCGTAGGACAGCCCGGGCGCTTGCCACATCGCGCGACGCGCATATGATACCTTGTATCAGCTTGGGAGAAGGCAGATGCTGGCGAAGTGGGCGGCGCTGGGCGCACTGGCGCTCTGCGGGTGCAGCGGCGCGGAGCGGGGCGACCCGCGCGGCGTGGATCGCGACGAGGTGCTGCTGCAGGTAGTCGCCACCGGCCGCGCCGACGCACGGCCGGACGAGGCGCGCTTCACCGCGGGGGTGGAAACGCGCGAAGCGTCCGCGCGCGCGGCGGGAGCGGGCAACGCGGCCAAGATGAACGCGGTGCTCGCAGCGTTGGCGGGCCTAGGCGTGAAGCCCGACGACGTGCAAACCCGGTCGGTGACGCTGCAGCGAGTCGACTACGGCCCCGAGCGCGGGCGCTTCGTCGCCAACAACTTGGTGGAGGTGCGCCTGCGCGACGTGGCCAAGGCCGGGACGGCGATCGCGGCGGTGACGGAGGCGGGGGCGAACGTGCTGTCCGGCCCCGACCTGCGCGTGGGCGATCCGGAGGCGGCGGGGCGCGCGGCCTACGCGCAAGCCTATCGCGCGGCGCGGGCGCGGGCGGAGGCTTACGCGGCGGCGGCGGGACTGAAGGTGGCGCGGGTGCTCGCCATCCGCGACGGGGGAGAAGCGGGAGCGCCGCCCTACCCTTATGCGACGATGGACGCGATGGCGACGGAGGCGCGGGCGCAGGTCGCCGCGTCGCCCCCGCCGGTCCAGCCGGGGCTCAACCGGAGCGCGGCGCAGGTGCGGGCGGACTTCGCGCTGGAGGTGGAGTGAGCGGGGCTAAGCGGGCGGAGCGGCTTACCTATCAAATGTCCTTTATTCCGGCCTTAAGCCGGGACCCACCTGCCTTCGATTTACGGTGGCGAGAAGAAGGGTCTCGGGTCGAGCCCGGGATAACGAAGGATGAAGAAGCGGCATGGCGAAGCCATGCCGTCGGCCGGGATCGG
>CADCVW010000044.1:0-2882 GCA_902806235.1 uncultured Sphingomonadaceae bacterium
CGCCGCCCCGGTCCGGGGCGCCGACCGGCACCGCCGGCGCGGTCTCGGGAGCGGTCGCCGCTTCCGCGCCGCCGCCGACCGCCGTGTTGTTCTCGTCAGCCATTCTTAGAACTCCAGTCCGCCCGCGCGCGCGGCGTCGGCAAGCGCCTTGACGCGCCCGTGGTAAAGGAAGGCGCCGCGGTCGAACACGACGCGGTCCACGCCCGCGGCCTTGGCCGCCTCGGCGATGCGCTGGCCGACGGCGGTCGCCGCCGACACGGTCGCGCCCGTCTGCCCACGGACGTCCTTCTCCAGGGTGGAGGCGAACGCCAGCGTGCGGCCGGCCGCGTCGTCGATCAGCTGCGCATAAATGTGCCGGCCCGAACGGTGCACCGACAAGCGCGGGCGGTCGCCGGAGCGGGCGCGGAGTTGGCTCCGCACGCGGCGGCGGCGGCGGTCGAAGAGGGTGAGCTTGGCCATCTTACTTCTTCTTGCCTTCCTTGCGGAAGATGAATTCCCCGCGGTACTTGATGCCCTTGCCCTTGTAGGGCTCCGGCTTGCGCCATTCGCGGATTTCGGCAGCAATCTGGCCCACCTTCTGCGCGTCGATGCCGCTGATCTCAATGGTGGTCGGGTCCGGCGTGCGGATCGTGATGTCCTCCGGGATCGGGTAGTTCACGTCGTGGCTGTAGCCGAGCTGCAGCCGCAGGTTGCTGCCCGCCACCGCCGCGCGGTAGCCGACACCCGTGATCTCCAGCACTTTGGTGAAGCCCTGCGTCACGCCCGTGACGAGATTCTGCACCAGCGTGCGTTGCATCCCCCAGTTGGCGCGCGCCTGCTGCCCGTCGTTGGCCGGGCCGACGGTGACGCCGTCCGCCGCGAGCTCGTAGCGGATGTCGTCGAGCATGGTCAGCGACAAGGTGCCCTTTGGCCCCTTGACCGTCAGCTGCCGGCCTTCCTGCGTGGCGGTCACGCCGCCAGGCAGCGGCACGGGTCGTTTGCCGATGCGGCTCATCAGAACACCTCCGCGAGCACTTCACCGCCGACGTTCTGCTCGCGCGCTTCCGCGTCGGACAGCACGCCGCGCGGCGTGGAGACGATGGTGATACCCAGCCCGTTGCGGACCACGGGAAGCTCCTGAGCCCCCGAGTAGACGCGGCGGCCGGGCCTCGACACGCGCGCCACGTGCTGGATGGCGGGCTGGCCTTCGAAATACTTCAGCTCGATGCGCAGCCCCTGCGCAGGGCCGACGACCTCGGGCGTGTAGCCGCGAATGTACCCTTCGCGCTGCAGCACGTCGAGCACGCGGACGCGCAGCTTGGACGCGGGCGTCAGCACGCTGTCCTTGCGGGCGCGCTGGCCGTTACGGATGCGCGTGAGCAGGTCGCCGATCGGATCGGTCATGGACATGATTGGCCTCGCGCTCCCTACCAGCTCGACTTGGTGACACCGGGGATCTGCCCCTGGTTCGCCAGCTCGCGCAGCATCACGCGGGACAAGCGGAACTTGCGGTAATAAGCCCGCGGCCGCCCGGTGATCTCGCAACGGTTGCGCACCCGCGTCGGGTTCGCGTTGCGCGGCAGCTCCGCCATGCGCAGCCGCGCGATCAGCCGCTCCGTTTCGTCCTTGGACTCGTCGTCCGCGACCGCGCGCAGCCGGGCGTACTTGCCCGCGTACTGCTTGACGAGCTTCTTGCGCCGCTCGTTCTTGTTGATCGAACTCAGTTTCGCCATGACTTAAGTTCTCGCCTTTCTACGCCGCCTGCCGCTGCTCGCCTTCGGCGACGCGCGGGAACGGAAAATTGAACAAGCGCAGCAGTTCGCGCGCTTCTTCGTCGGTCTTCGCCGTGGTGGTGACGATGATGTCCATGCCGCGCACCTTGTCGATGCGGTCATAGTTGATTTCGGGGAAGATGATCTGCTCCTTCAACCCCATGGCGTAGTTGCCGCGACCGTCGAACGAGCGGGGATTGAGGCCGCGAAAGTCGCGCACGCGCGGCAGCGCGATGGTGACCAGCCGGTCGAGGAACTCGTACATGCGGTCACGGCGCAGCGTGACCTTGCAGCCGATCGCCATGCCCTCGCGCAGCTTGAACTGGGCGATTGACTTCTTGGCCTTGGTCACCACCGGCTTCTGGCCGGAGATGGCCTCCATCTCGGCCGCAGCCTGGTCGACGCGCTTGCGATCCTGCGTCGCCTCGCCCACGCCCATGTTGATGACGATCTTCTCGAGCCTGGGCACCTCGAGCTTGTTCTTGTAGCCGAAGCGCTCGATCATCGCGGGCGCGATGCGCTCGCGGTAGTCGCGCTCCAGGCGCGGCTGGTAGCCGTCGTTGGCGGAACTGTCAGCCATCGATCCTCTCCCCGGACTTCACGGCGACGCGCACCTTGCGGCCGTCCATCACCTCGAAACGCACGCGCGTCGCCGCGCCCGTGCGCGGGTCGACGTGCGCCACCTTGCTCACCGCCATTGGCGCTTCGCTCTTCTCCAGCCCGCCCTGCGGGTTCGCCTGGCTCGGCTTCTTGTGGCGCGTGGCGATGTTCACACCGGACACGACCACCTTGCCCTCGGACGGCAAGGAACGGGTCACCTCGCCCTGCTTGCCCTTGTCCTTGCCGGACAGGACGACGACGCGGTCGCCCTTCTTGATCTTCATCGCCATCACAGCACCTCCGGCGCCAGGCTGATGATCTTCATGTGCTGCTTGGCGCGCAGCTCGCGCACCACCGGCCCGAAGATGCGGGTGCCGATCGGCTCCTGGTTCTTGTTCACCAGCACGGCGGCATTGCCGTCGAAGCGGATGGTGGATCCGTCCGGCCGATGGATGTCCTTGGCGGTGCGCACGATCACCGCGCGGTGGACGTCGCCCTTCTTCACGCGGCCGCGCGGCGCGGCTTCCTTGA
>CADCVW010000044.1:2892-20030 GCA_902806235.1 uncultured Sphingomonadaceae bacterium
AAGCGCCGCTTGGAACCGCCCAGCACCTTGATGCACTGGACGCGCTTGGCGCCCGAGTTGTCGGCGACATCAAGGTTCGACTGCATCTGGATCATCGATCCGACCCTTCCCTGAAGCCCGCTCCGTCCGGAGTGGGCCGATTCCTGTTCGTTACGCCGTCGCCGGCATTGCTGCGGCTTCCGCGCCCGCGTTCGCCACGTCGGCGTCCGCGCGCTTTGGCCGCATGTGGGTGTCGAGCTTCTCGATCACCCGCCACGTCTTCAGCTTGGACATGGGCGCGCATTCCTCGATGCGCACGGTCTGCCCCTGCTTGTACTCGTTCGCCTCGTCGTGGGCGTGGTACTTTTTCGAAAGCGTGATGATCTTGCCGTACAGCGGGTGCTTCACCCGCCGCTCGACGCGGACCACCACCGTCTTGTCGGTCTTGTCGGAAATAATCGTTCCCGTGAGCACGCGCTTTGGCATGTGCTTAAGCTCCTTGGCCGACGCGCGTGCGCTGGCTCTGCAAAGTGCGGATGCGCGCGATGGTGCGCCGCACCTCCCGCACGCGGCTGGGCTTCTCCAGCTGGTTGGTCGCCGCTTGAAAGCGCAGGTTGAACTGCTCGCGCTTCAACTCGGCCAGTTGCTGCTGCAGCTGGTCGTCGGACGAGGTGCGGAGGTCCGCGATCTTGTTCGCCATGACTCCTGGGTCCCTTACATCAGGCTCTCGCCAAGGCGGGCCACCACCTTGGTCTTGATCGGCAGCTTCTCCATGGCGCGCTCGAAGGCGACCTTGGCGAGCGGGCCGGGAACGCCGTCAAGCTCGAACAGAATGCGGCCCGGGCGCACGCGCACCACCCAATATTCCGGCGCGCCCTTGCCCGAGCCCATGCGGACCTCGGCCGGCTTCGACGACACGGGCAGGTCGGGGAAGACGCGGATCCACAAGCGCCCCTGGCGGCGGATGTGGCGGGTAATCGCGCGGCGCGCCGCCTCGATCTGCCGCGCGGTGATCCGCTCGGGCTCCAGCGCCTTCAGGCCGTAGGCGCCAAAGTTGAGCGCGACGCCGCCGGTCGCGTTGCCGTGAATGCGGCCCTTGTGCGCCTTGCGGTATTTGGTGCGTTTCGGTTGCAGCATGTCTTTATCCTAACCTCAACGCGCCGGCCGGACGCCGGAGGTCTGGGACTCCATCATCAGCCGGTCCTGCGCCATCGGATCGTGGCCCAGGATCTCGCCCTTGAAGACCCAAACCTTGACCCCACAAACGCCGTAGGCGGTGTGGGCCTGGGCCTCCGCGTAATCCATGTTCGCGCGCAGCGTGTGGAGCGGCACGCGGCCCTCGCGGTAGCTCTCGCTCCGCGCGATCTCTGCACCGCCGAGCCGGCCGCCGCACGACACGCGAATGCCGTCGGCCCCGAGCCGCATCGCCGACTGCACGGCGCGCTTCATCGCCCGGCGGAACGCGATGCGGCGCTCCAGCTGGTCAGCGATGCCCTGGGCGACGAGCTTGGCGTCGACCTCGGGCTTGCGCAGCTCGACGATGTTGAGCGACACCGCGCTCGACGTCATGCTGCCGAGCTTCTGGCGCAGCCTCTCGATGTCCGCGCCCTTCTTGCCAATGATCACGCCCGGGCGCGCGGCATAGATGGAAATGCGGCACAGCTTGGCCGGGCGCTCGATCACCACCTTGCTGATCGCCGCCTGCGGCAGCGTCTTGAAGATGTGCTCGCGGATCTTGAGGTCCTCGCCGAGCAGCCGGCCGTAGTCGGCACCGTCGGCGTACCAGCGGCTGTCCCAGGTGCGGTTGATCTGCAGGCGCAGACCGACGGGGTTGGATTTCTGACCCATTAGGCTTCTTCCATCTCGCGGACGACGATGCGCAGGCGGCTGAACGGCTTGACAATCCGCGTCGACTTGCCGCGGCCGCGCGTAGCGAAGCGCTTCATCGACAGGCCCTTGCCGACGCTCGCTTCCTTCACGACCAGCGCGTCAACGTCGAGGTTGTGGTTGTTCTCTGCGTTGGCGATGGCGGACGCGAGCACCTTGCGCGCATCCACGGCCATCGCCTTCTTGCTGAACTGGAGGACATTTAGCGCGTCTTCCACCTTGCGGCCGCGGATCAGGGCCGCGACCAGGTTCAGCTTCTGCGCGGAACCGCGGATGGCGGTCGCCGTGGCGAGCGCTTCCTTGTCGTCGACCTTGCGGGGGGATGCGGGCTTGCCCATCGCTTACCTCTTGCCCTTCTTGTCGGCCGCGTGGCCGGGGAAGTAGCGCGTCGGCGCGAACTCGCCGAGCTTCATGCCGACCATGTCCTCGTTGACCGACACCGGCACGAACTTGCGGCCGTTGTAGACGGAGAACGTCAGGCCGACGAACTGCGGCAGGATCGTGGAGCGCCGCGACCAGGTCCTGATCGGGGCGCGGCCGCCGCCCTCCTGCGCCGCTTCCGCCTTGCGGAGCAGCGACAGCTCGACGAACGGGCCTTTCCAAACGGAGCGGGCCATCTCTACCTCTTCTTCTTCGCGTGACGCGACCGGATGATCATCTTGTCCGTCGCCTTGTTGTGGCGCGTCCGCGCGCCCTTGGTCGGCTTGCCCCAGGGGGTGACCGGGTGGCGGCCGCCCGACGTCCGGCCTTCGCCGCCGCCGTGCGGGTGGTCGACCGGGTTCTTGGCGACACCGCGGGTCAGCGGGCGCTTGCCCATCCAGCGCGAGCGTCCGGCCTTGGCAAGGTTCTGGTTCTGGTTGTCAGGGTTGGACACCGCGCCCACCGTCGCCATGCAGTTGCTGTGGATGTAGCGCTGCTCGCCCGAGTTCAGCCGCACGATCACCATGCCGCGATCGCGCCCGACGACCTGGACGTAGGTCCCGGCCGAGCGCGCGATCTGCCCGCCCTTGCCCTGCTTCATCTCGACGTTGTGGACGATGGTGCCGACCGGCATCGCGCCGAGCTCCATCGCGTTGCCCGGCTTCACGTCGACGCGGCGACCCGCGACCACGGCGTCGCCGACCGCCAGCCGCTGCGGCGCGAGGATGTAGCTCTGCTCACCGTCCTCGTAGCGCACGAGCGCGATGAACGCCGTACGGTTCGGGTCGTACTCGAGCCGCTCGACGGTCGCCGGCACGTCCCACTTGCGCCGCTTGAAGTCGACAATGCGGTAGCGCTGCTTGTGTCCGCCGCCGATACCGCGCGATGTGACGTGGCCTTTGTTGTTGCGGCCGCCGGTGCGCGTCTTGCCTTCGGTCAGCGCCTTAACTGGCTTGCCCTTGTAAAGCCCGCTCCGGTCGACGAGGATGAGGCCGCGCTGCGCGGGGCTCGTCGGGTTATACTGCTTGAGCGCCATCGCCTCAGATCCCTGTGGTGACGTCGATCGACTGGCCCGCGGCCAGCGTCACGATCGCTTTCTTGACGTCCGACCGCGTGTACGGCCGACCGCGCCACTTCTTCGTCTTGCCCTTCTGGACGATGGTGTTCACGCCCGTCACCGAAACGTTAAACAGCGCTTCCACCGCCGCCTTGATCTGCGGCTTCGACGCGTCGCCCGCGACCTTGAAGACCACGGCATTGTGCTCGGAAAGCAGCGTGCTCTTCTCCGTGATGTGCGGGCTCAGCACCACATCGTAGTGCGACAGCGCGGGGGCCTTGTCCGCTGCGGAGCTTGCCTTAGCCATTGAACCGCGCCTCCAGGCGTTCGACGGCCGCGCGGGTCAGGACCAGCGTGTCGGCCTTAAGTATGTCATAAACATTGGCGCCGATCGCCGGCAGCACGTCGACCGACGGCAGGTTGCGCGCGGCCCGGGCGAAGCTCTCGCCCACCGCTTCCCCGTCGATCACCAGCGCCCGGCCGAGCCCCAGCGCGTCTAGCTGGCCGCGCAGCGCCTTGGTCTTGCCCTCGGCCGCGTCCAGCGCGTCCACCACGACGAGCTTCTCGTCACGCAGCTTGGACGACAGCGCCATGCGCAGGCCGAGCGCGCGGACCTTCTTGTTGAGCGACGGGTCGAAGTCGCGGACCCGCGCGCCGTGCGCCTTGCCGCCGCCGACGAAGATCGGCGCGCGCCGGTCGCCGTGCCGCGCCGTGCCGCCGCCCTTCTGCCGGCCAAACTTCTTGCCCGACCGCGCCACGTCCGAACGCTCGCGCGTGCCGCGCGCGGTGCCCCGGCGCTTCTCCAATTGCCAGGTCACGACCCGGTGCAGGATGTCGGCGCGGGGCTCCACCCCGAACACCGCCTCGTTGAGCTCGATCTCGCCCGCTTCACTGGCGCCGAGCGACTGAACCGTTACCCGCATGATCAGTCCTCCTGGCCGGCCGCGTCGACCGCGACGGTGTCTACCGGCTCCGCCGCCTCAACGACGGGCGCCAGGTCGTTGCTGGCGCGCTCCCGCAGCGACGCCGGATAAGGCACGTTCTCGGGGCGGGAGACCTTCACCGCGTCCTGCACCGTGAGCCAGCCGCCCTTGTGCCCGGGCACGGAGCCGCGAACGAAGATCAGGCCGCGCTCGGCGTCGGTGCGGACCACCTCCAGGCTCTGCTGGGTGCGATTCCGCGCGCCCATGTGGCCCGCCATCTTCTTGTTCTTGAACACCTTGCCCGGATCCTGCCGCTGGCCAGTCGAACCGTGCGAGCGGTGGGACACGGACACGCCGTGGGTAGCGCGCAGGCCACCGAAACCGTGGCGCTTCATAGCACCCGCGAATCCCTTGCCCTGCGTCACGCCTGATACGTCGACCAGCTGGCCGGCGACGAAATGGTCGGCGCCAATCTCCGCGCCCACGTCCACCAGCGCGTCGTCCGCCACGCGGAACTCGACGAGCTTCGCCTTGGGCTCGACCTCGGCCTTGCCGAAATGGCCGCGCTGCGGCTTCGCCACATTCTTCGCCTTGGCCGCGCCCGCGCCGAGCTGCACCGCGACGTAGCCGTCGCGGTCGTTCGTGCGCTGCTGCACCACCTGACAGTTGTCGACGTGGAGCACCGTCACCGGCACGTGCCGCCCGTCCTCCTGGAACAGGCGGGTCATCCCCACTTTCTTCGCGATCACGCCCGTGCGCATGATCCAGTCCTCCGCTCAGAGGCTCCCCGGAAGGAGCGTGATGATGAAAAGGCCCGGCGCTTCTCCCGAAGCATCCGAGCCCAGCCTCTCAACACCGAATATGCCCCCGTCCGGGCTGTGTTTCCGCCGCTATACCGCAACAGAAGACGGGGACTCGGTCGGCAGCGCCGCTGCCCGGTATCCCACTTCGGCGACGGCGATGCAGGGCATCGCGTCGCGGTCCGGCCTTTAGGCCAGCTTGATCTCCACGTCCACCCCCGCCGCGAGGTCGAGCTTCATCAGCGCGTCGACCGTCTGCGGGGTGGGCTGTACGATGTCGAGCAGCCGCTTGTAGGTGCGCACCTCGAACTGCTCGCGCGACTTCTTGTCGACGTGCGGCGAGCGGTTGACGGTGAACTTCTCGATGCGGGTCGGCAGCGGGATCGGGCCGCGGATCATCGCTCCCGTGCGCCGCGCCGTGTCGGCGATGTCGCCCGTCGCCTGGTCGAGAACCCGGTGGTCGAACGCCTTCAGGCGGATGCGGATATTCTGCGTGTCCATGTTCTCAACCACCGATGCCAAAGAGCCGAGGGTCCCGGCGCGATGCCTTGCACGCGCGTCGGCCCGGATACTCTACACAAAAAAGGGGCCGCGCGAATCCGTGAAGGATCCGCGCGGCCCCGGTCGCTTACTACTTCGTGATGTTGGCGACAACCCCCGCGCCGACGGTGCGGCCGCCCTCGCGGATGGCGAAGCGCAGGCCGGTGTCCATCGCGATCGGCGCGATGAGCTTGACGCCCAGCTGCACGTTGTCGCCTGGCATAACCATTTCCGTGCCTTCCGGCAGCACCACCTCGCCCGTCACGTCCGTCGTGCGGAAGTAGAACTGGGGACGGTAGTTGGCGAAGAACGGCGTGTGGCGGCCACCCTCCTCCTTCGACAGCACGTAGACTTCGGCGGAGAAGTCGGTGTGCGGCTTGATGGAGCCCGGCTTGCACAGCACCTGGCCGCGCTCGACCTCTTCGCGGCCTACGCCGCGGATCAGCGCGCCGATGTTGTCGCCCGCTTGGCCCTGGTCGAGCAGCTTGCGGAACATCTCGACGCCCGTGACCACCGTCTTGCGGGTGTCCTTGATGCCTACGATCTCGACTTCCTCGCCGACTTTGACGATGCCCGTCTCGACGCGGCCGGTGACCACCGTGCCGCGGCCGGAAATGGAGAACACGTCCTCAATCGGCATCAGGAAGGGACGATCCAGCGGTCGCTCCGGCTGCGGGATGTAGTCGTCGACCGCCTTCATCAGCTCTAGGATCGCCTGCTCGCCGATCACGGCGTTGCTGTCCTCGAGGGCCGCCAAGGCCGAACCCTTGACGATGGGGATGTCGTCGCCCGGGAAGTCGTAGGACGACAGCAGCTCGCGGATCTCGAGCTCGACGAGCTCCAGCAGCTCCTCGTCGTCGACCTGATCGACCTTGTTCATGAACACCACCAGCGCCGGCACGCCGACCTGGCGGGCGAGCAGGATGTGCTCGCGGGTCTGCGGCATGGGGCCGTCGGCGGCCGACACGACTAGGATGCCGCCGTCCATCTGCGCGGCGCCGGTGATCATGTTTTTCACATAGTCGGCGTGGCCCGGGCAATCGACGTGCGCGTAGTGGCGCGCGCTCGTCTCGTACTCGACGTGCGCCGTCGAGATGGTGATCCCGCGCTCGCGCTCTTCGGGCGCCTTGTCGATGTTGTCGTAGCTGGTGAAGGTCGCGCCGCCGGACTTCGCGAGCACCTTGGTGATCGCGGCAGTCAGCGAGGTCTTACCGTGGTCGACGTGACCGATGGTGCCGATGTTGCAGTGCGGCTTGTTCCGCTCGAACTTAGCTTTCGCCATGTGTCCCTACCCTTGTGTGAATATGCGTCCAGCGGCCGATGGAGCGCGCGCCGACGGGCGCGCGCTCCTTAGCGACCCGATTCAAGTTACGCCAGCTTCGCCTTGACTTCGTCCGCGACGTTGGCGGGCACCTCGTCGTAGTGCGAGAAGAACATGCTGTACTGCGCGCGCCCTTGCGTAAACGAGCGCAGCTCGTTGACGTAGCCGAACATGTTGGCAAGCGGCACCATCGCCTCGACCACCTGGGCGTTGCCCCGACTGTCGGTGCCCTGGATCTGCCCGCGGCGGCTGTTGATGTCACCGATGACGTCGCCGAGGTAATCCTCCGGCGTCACCACCTCGACCCGCATGATCGGCTCGAGGAGCTTGATGCCCGCCTTCTGGGCGGCTTCGCGCATCCCGCCGCGGCCCGTAATCTCGAACGCGAGCGCCGAGCTGTCCACGTCGTGGTACGCGCCGTCGTACAAGGTCGCGGTGAAGTCGATGATCGGGAAGCCGATCAGCGACCCGGTCGCGGCGATGTCGCGGATGCCCTTCTCGACCGAAGGGATGTACTCCTTGGGCACGTTGCCGCCCTTGACCTCGTCCTTGAAGATCACGCCCTGGCCGCGCTCGCCGGGCTCCACCGTGAACTTAATGCGGCCGAACTGGCCGGAGCCGCCCGACTGCTTCTTGTGGGTGTAGTCGACGTCGACCTTCTTCGCGAGCGACTCGCGGTACGCCACCTGCGGCGCGCCGACGTTCGCCTCGACCTTGAACTCGCGCTTCATGCGGTCGACGAGAATCTCTAGGTGGAGCTCGCCCATCCCCTTGATGATCGTCTGGCCGCTTTCGTTGTCGGACGACACGCGGAACGACGGGTCCTCGCGGGCGAGGCGATTCAAGGCGACGCCCATCTTTTCCTGGTCGGCCTTGGTCTTCGGCTCCACGGCGACCTCGATCACCGGCTCCGGAAACTCCATCCGCTCCAAGATGATCGGCGCAGCCTGCGCACACAGCGTGTCGCCGGTGGTCGTGTCCTTGAGGCCCGCGAGCGCGACGATGTCGCCGGCGTAGGCCACCTGGATGTCCTCGCGGTCGTTCGCGTGCATCAGCAGCATGCGGCCGACCTTCTCCTTCTTGTCCTTGACCGAGTTGGTCACAGACGAAGCGGTCTCGAGCTTGCCCGAATAGATGCGGGCGAAGGTCAGCGTGCCGACGAACGGGTCGTTCATGATCTTGAACGCCAGCGCCGAGAAGGGCGCGTCGTCCGCGGGCGGACGCGTGTCGGTGGTCTCGCCGTCGAGCTTCAGGCCCTCGACCGGAGGAATGTCGAGCGGGCTCGGCAGATAGTCGACGACCGCGTCGAGCAGGGGCTGGACGCCCTTGTTCTTGAACGCGGAGCCGCACAGCACCGGCACGAACGAGAAGTTCAGCGTGCCCTTGCGGATCAGCTTCTTCAGCGTCGCCGCGTCCGGCTCGTCGCCGCCGAGGTAGGCCTCCATGACGTCGTCGTCCTGCTCGACCGCCATCTCGATCAGCTCGGTGCGGGCGGCGGCGGCGGCGTCCGCCAGCTCCTCCGGGATCTCGCGATACTCGAACTTCGCGCCCAGGCTCTCCTCGAGCCAGATGATCGCGCGGTTCTCGACGAGGTCGACGAGGCCCTTGAACGAGCTCTCGATGCCGATCGGCAGGTACAGCACGGCCGGACGCGCGCCGAGGCGGTCCTTGATCATGCCGACGCACATCTCGAAGTTGGCGCCCGTGCGGTCGAGCTTGTTGACGAAGCACATCCGCGGGACCTTGTACTTCTCGGCCTGCCGCCAGACGGTCTCCGACTGCGGCTCGACGCCCGCGACGCCGTCGAAGCACGCCACCGCGCCGTCGAGCACGCGCAGTGACCGCTCGACCTCGATGGTGAAGTCGACGTGTCCGGGGGTATCGATGATGTTGATCCGGTGGTCGTTCCAGAAGCAGGTCGTCGCGGCCGACGTGATGGTGATGCCGCGCTCCTGCTCCTGCTCCATCCAGTCCATGGTGGCGGTGCCCTCGTGGACCTCGCCGATCTTGTAAGACTTGCCGGTGTAGTAGAGGATGCGCTCGGTCGTTGTCGTCTTGCCGGCGTCGATGTGCGCCATGATGCCGATGTTGCGATACATGTCGAGCGGATGGCTGCGGGCCATGACGTGCTTCCTTAACGATGCAGGGAGCGAAAGCGCGCCGCCCTCGCTCCCCGCGATATAGGTTCGCTGATTACCAGCGGTAGTGGCTGAACGCCCGGTTCGCTTCCGCCATGCGGTGCGTGTCCTCGCGCTTCTTCACCGCATTGCCGCGGTTGTTGGACGCATCCAGCAGCTCGCCCGACAGCCGCGCCGCCATGGTCTGCTCCGAACGCGCGCGCGCCGCGGTGATGAGCCAGCGGATGGCCAGCGCTTGGGCGCGCTCGGGCCGCACCTCGACCGGCACCTGATAGGTCGCGCCGCCGACGCGGCGGCTGCGGACCTCAATGCCGGGCGCGATGTTGGTGAGCGCGTCGTGGAACACCTGCAGCGGCTCCTTGCGCGCGCGCGCCTCCACCGTCTCCAGCGCGCCGTAGACGATGCCTTCAGCGACGGACTTCTTGCCGTCCTCCATGACGCTGTTCATGAACTTGGAGAGCACCTGATCGCCGAAACGGGGATCAGGCAGGATTTCGCGCTTCTCGGGGCGGCGACGACGGGCCATGTTCTTCTACCTTCTCTTAAACTTCAGCCGTGCGGGCTCACTTCGGACGCTTGGCGCCGTACTTCGAGCGGGACTGCTTGCGGTTCTTCACGCCCTGCGTGTCGAGCACGCCGCGCAGCACGTGGTAGCGCACGCCCGGCAGGTCGCGCACGCGGCCGCCGCGGATCAGCACCACCGAGTGCTCCTGGAGGTTGTGGCCCTCGCCGGGGATGTAGCTGATCACCTCGCGGCTGTTCGTCAGGCGGACCTTGGCCACCTTGCGCAGCGCCGAGTTCGGCTTCTTTGGGGTGGTCGTGTACACCCGGGTGCAGACGCCGCGCTTCTGCGGGTTGGCCTCCATCGCGGGGACCTTGGAGCGTTCCTTCTGCAGCACGCGGCCGTGGCGCACCAGCTGGTTGATCGTCGGCATGAAGCCCTTCACCTATCAAGTTACTCTGCCGCGCGCCCGTTCCCGCATGGAAAAGGCACCACGCGCGAAGGCCCGGCGGTTCGGATGAACCCTCCAGGCCCGGCGCATACGGCAGCGTTCAAGCTCTTGCCCCGAAGCTCGCGGCGAACGCCGCCGGCCCCGGGCGGGGCGGCATATATCGATGGGGCGGGGAACGGTCAACGGGGCCGCGCCGCGCCCTCGCGCGGACGTCGTGGCCTCGCTGGACTTGCCGCGTGACCGTCGCCCTCCTCGTCGCCTTGGCCATCATCGCCTTCGCCGCCGCTTTCCACCTCCACTGGGCGTTCGGCGGCCGGCGGGGTTTCTCCGTGTCGCTGCCGCAGACCCCGGACGGCCGGCCGGTGCTGCCGCACCTGCTGCCCCTATGGCGACCTGCGGCTTTCGTCGTCGCGGTCGGGCTCCTGGCGCTGGCGGCGCTCGCGCTCGCGCTGGCGGGGCTGGTCGCGGTGCCGCTCGACGCGCGGCTAGTCCGCGGCGCGCTGCTCGCGGCCGGAGCCGCCTTCGTCCTCCGCGCGCTCGCGCCGAACCGCTACGTGGGCTTCTTCAAGCGGCTGCGCGGCACGCGCTGGGCGCGCTACGACACTCGGCTCTACTCGCCGCTGTTCCTGATGCTCGGCCTCGCGCTGCTCTACCTCGGCGCGGGCTAGGCGGCGATCTCTGCCAGCGCCGCCCGCCACGCGTCGGGCACCGGCACGGGCCGCCGATCGGCCCGCCTCACGTAGACGTGGACGAAGAATCCCTCCGCCGCGGCCCGCTCCGCCTCCGGCGCGAACACGCCCAGCAGGAAGCGCACGCTCGAGCGGCCGACCTCCTCTACGCTCAGCCCGACCTCCGCCGGCTCCGGGTAGGTCAGGGGCGCGGCGTAACGGCAGCCGGTCTCAACCACTAGGCCGATCGGATCGCCGCTCGTCACGTCGAGCAGCCCCCGCCCGATCAGCCAGCCGTTCACCGCGGTGTCGAACCAGCGGTAATGGACCGCGTTGTTGACGTGGCCGTAGGCGTCGTTGTCAGCCCATTGCGTGGCGACGGGCGTCCAGTGGCGGTAGACCGCGCGGGGTCGGAACGGCGCGCGGCTCACGGCATCCGCGTCACAGGGCGGCGGCGTACATGCGGCGGGCGTCCACCAGCGTGACCTCCCGCGGGTTGTTCACCAGCAGCCGCTCCTGCTTCATGGCGTCGGCGGCGAGGTCGTCGAGGTGCTCGGCGCGCACGCCCACTTCGCGCAGGGTGCGGGGGACGCCGCACGCTTCGCCGATCGCGCGCAGCCCCTCCACCAGCGCCCTCGCGCGGGCTTGGCTTCCCTGCCCGGCGACCGAAGGATCGAGGATCGGCCCCAGCTCGGCGTAGAGCGGGGCGGCGGCCGCCATGTTGTGCTCCAGCACCTGCTCCAGCATCAGCGCGTTTGACAGCCCGTGCGGCACGCCGAAGCGCCCGCCGAGCGGGTAGGCGAGCGCGTGGACGGCGGCGACCGGCGCGTTAGCGAAGGCGACCCCGGCGAGGTGCGCGCCGAGCAGCATGGCTTCGCGCGCGCCGGCGTTCCCCGGCTCGTCGCAGGCCGTCCGGACGTTCGCCACCAGCAGCCGCAGCGCTTCGCGCGCGAGCGCGTCCGACAGCGGGTTCTTCAGCTTCGCCGAGGTGTAGGCCTCGATCGCGTGCACCATCGCGTCGATGCCGGTCGCGGCCGTGACGTGTCGGGGGAGGCCCAGCGTCAGCGAAGCGTCGAGCAACGCCCAGTCGGCGACGAGCGCCGGGCTGGACACGCCTCGCTTCTCGCCGGCGTCGCTGATGATGGTGACGGGCGTCGCTTCCGACCCCGTCCCCGCCGTGGTGGGGACGAGGACGAGGGGGAGCCGCGCGCCGGTCGCCTTGCCCACGCCCCATAAGCCATCGAGGTCATCGCCCGAACCCAGCAGGTAGGCGGCGAGCTTGGCGACGTCCATCGGGCTGCCGCCGCCGAAGCCGACGATGCTCCGCGCGCCTGCTTCGCGCCCGGCCGCTACGCAGGTCTCCAGCGTGGCGCGGCTCGGGTCGGCCTCCACCGCGTCGAAGACGACCGGCTCGGCGAGGCCGGCCAGCGCCGCGTGCGCCAGCCCGAGCCTGCGCACGCCGCGGTCCGTGACGAACAGGACGGGGCCGTTGGGGAGGAGGGAAGCGAGGTCAGCGGACGCGCCAGGGCCGGAGCGGACGCGCGGGCCGTAGGTGAAGGTGAAGGGGGGCATGGCGAAGAGCTAACGAGTTGGATCGACTCCGTCAGCCCTGAGCTTGTCGAAGGGCGGGCCGCACGGACCGACGACGGTGAGCGTGGCTCGCCATTCGGCAGGCGCAGGGCTGACGGTGCATGAAGGCCAGTCAGGGACGAGTCGGCTCCTACTCCGATGGCTTGCCGTCGTACTCGTCCTCGTCGTGGTTCTCTTCAGCCTCGTCCTTGGTGCGGTGGACGGTGCCGTCCTTGTGATCGGGGCCCGCGTAGAGGGTGTAGAAGGTGAGCGGCTCCTCGCCCGTATTGCGCACGTTGTGCTTGGCGCCCGCGGGCACGATTACCGCGATGCCGTCCTCCACGGGGTTGGATCGATCGTTGATCAGCACCTCGCCGCGCCCGCTCTCAAAACGGAAGAACTGGTCCTTGTCGCCGTGGATTTCCTGACCAATCTCCTCGCCCGGCTTGAGCGTCATCAGCACCAGCTGGAGCTTCTCGCCGGTGTAGAGCACGCGGCGGAAGTCGCCGTTGTTCAGCGTTTTCTGCTCGATCTCGGTGCGGTAGCCCTTTTTGCCGTTGCCCGGCCCGATGTCCTCGCCGCTCTGGTCGTTCGCGTCCGGCATGTGCCCCTGCTCCTCTTGGCTGATGTCGGACGGTTGAACGGGTCCGGCCCCGCGCCGTTCCGCTATTTGAGCGGGTCGTGCCCCCAGTTCATCAGCGAGTAGCGCCAGCGGCTGCCCTCCTTATCCTCCGCCGGCCCGCCTTCGGCCAGGTGGCGGTGAACGTAGCCGACCACGCGGCGCATGTGGTGGAGGTCGTCGTCGGAAAGCTCCGCGCGGGGCTTGCGCAGCAGCTCGACGATGCGACGGCCCTCCATGTGGCCGATCGACTCGACGTTCTCCTCGTGCCCGCCCGCGCCCTTCCAGCCGACCTTTTGGCTTTCCTCCGTCTCCAGGTAGCGCTCGAGTTCGCCGGCGGTCATGTTCACCGCTTCCCCAAAATCCTTGAGCGTTTCGTCGCGGTCGATGGCTTTGGCGGTCATGGGTGCGGTGCCTCCTGTTCGAAAGCGAGAACGGCGCAACCCGCGTCAGGGTCCGCGGACCAGCTCGCCGCCCTTCACCACGACCGCCGGCCGCTCCAGAGTGGTTACGTTTGCCAGCGGATCGCCGTTCACCGCGACCAGGTCGCCGAAACGGCCGACGGCGATCGTCCCAACGTCGTTCTCGCGCCCCAGCGCCGCCGCCGCGTTCACCGTGGCCGCCTGGATCGCCTGTAGCGGCGTCATGCCGAACCGCACCATCACCGCGAACTGCCTGGCGTTGTCCCCGTGCGGGTAGATGCCCGCGTCCGTGGAGAAGATGTGCTTCGCGCCGCCCTGTACCGATCGGCGGAAGTTCTCGCGCTGCGCGGTCCCCACCCGGCGTTCCTTGGCCAGGTTCTCCTCGAGGACGCCATTGCGGGCGCCCTCCGCCAAAGTGTACTCGGTGTTATACACGTCGAAGCCGAGCCACGTGCCCCGCTCCTTCGCTAGCCGGACGCCCTCCGCGTCGATGAAGGAAGCGTGCTCGATCGTGTCGATCCCCGCCCGGATCGCCGCCTTGATGCCCTCGGCCCCGTGCGCGTGGGCGGCGACGCGCATGCCGAGCATATGCGCCTCGTCCGCCGCCATCTTGAGCTCCTCGAACGTCATCTGCTGCGCGCCCGGGTCCGTGTTGCGGCTGAACACGCCACCCGTCGCGCACACCTTGAGCACCTGCGCCCCGAGCTTGCGCAGCTCGCGCACCTTGGCGCGCACCGCCTCCGGCCCGTCCGCGACGCCCGGCGAGGTGCGCGCCTGCGAAGGCACGTTGGTGTTGCTGTCGCAGTGGCCGCCGGTGGCGCCGAGCGAGTAGGTCGCGGCGACGATGCGCGGGCCCCGAATATAGCCGCCGTCGATCGCCTGGCGGAGCGCCACGTCCGAATAGTTGGCGGTGCCGATGTTGCGCACGGTGGTGAACCCGGCGCGCAATGTCGCCTCCGCGTGCGGTACGCCGAGCACCGTCCAGAAGCCGTCGGTATATTCGAGCACGCGGTAGCCGGAGAGCGTCGGCGCGCGCGACAGGTGGACGTGCATGTCGATCAGCCCGGGCAGCAGCGTCTTGCCGGGCAGGTCGATCCGGCGCGCGTCGGCGGGGATCGCCACCGTCCCCGCCCGCCCGACGGCGCTGATCCGGCCGTCGGTAACAACCACCACCGGGTCGGCGACGGTGCGGCCCGTGCTCACGTCCAGCATCCGCGCGGCGGTGATCGCGACGGTGTCGGCGAGCGCGGGGGCGGGCAGGAATGCCAGGAGCGCGGCGAGCAGCTTCTTGGTCAACGCGAACACCCTTTCGTCATCCCGGCCGAAGAGCCGGGACCCACCTACCTTCACCGCGCGACGAAGAAGAAAGGTGGGTCCCGGGTCAAGCCCGGGATGACGGCGGGATTCGGTCGAACGCCCTCAGATATGCAGCGCCCGCCCGTAGGCCCCCAGCACGCTCTCGTGCATGGACTCGCTGATCGTCGGGTGCGGGAACACCGCCCGCATCAGCTCGGCTTCCGTGGTCTCCAGCTGGCGGGCGATGACGTAGCCCTGGATCAGCTCCGTCACCTCCGGCCCCACCATGTGCGCGCCGAGCAGCTCGCCGCTGGAAGCGTCAAACACCGTCTTCACAAAGCCTTCCGCCTCGCCCAGCGCGATCGCCTTGCCGTTGCCGATGAAGGGGAACTTGCCCACCCGCACCTCGTGGCCGGCCGCCTTGGCCGCGGCCTCCGTGAAGCCGACGCTCGCCACCTGCGGGCGGGAATAGGTGCAGCCGGGGATGTTCGCCTTGTCCAGCGGGTGGACGTCCGCCACCCCCGCGATGGCCTCCGCGCAGACCACGCCCTCGTGGCTAGCCTTGTGCGCAAGCCAGGGCGGGCCGGTGACGTCGCCGATCGCCCAGATGCCGGGCACGTTGGTGCGGCCGTAGGGGTCGGTGTCGATATGGCCGCGGGTGGTCTTCACGCCCAGCTCTTCCAGCCCGATGCCGTCGCTGTTGGGCGAGATGCCGACGGCGATGATCGCGTGGGAGAAGCGGTGCTCCGCGATCGTGCCGTCCGCCTCCTTGATGGAAGCGCGGACCCCGTCCGGCTCCTCCGTCAGGCTCTGCACGCCCACCTGCGTCCGGATCGTGATGCCGCGCTTCTCCAGCTGCTTGCGGACGAAGTCGCTCACCTCCGCGTCCTCCACCGGCAGCACGCGGTCGAGCATCTCCACGATCGTCACCTTCGCGCCCATGTCCGCGTAGAAGGACGAGAACTCGACGCCGATCGCGCCGGAGCCGATCACCAGCAGCTCGGTCGGCATCGCCGGCGGCACCATCGCCTTGCGGTAATACCACAGCCGCTCGGTCTCCGCCGGCGCGAAGGGCAGCGCGCGGGCGCGCGAGCCGGTGGCGACGATGATGTTCTTCGCCTCCAACTCCTGGAGCTGGTCGCCGCGCGTGACGGTCAGCTTGCCGAGTCCGGCAAGGCGGCCGTCGCCTTCGACCACCTGAACCTTGTTCTTGCGCATCAGCCCCTTCACGCCCGCGTTGAGCTGCCCCGCCACCTTGCGCGAGCGCTCTACCACCTTGCCGAGGTCGAAGCTGACGTCCTGCACCCGGAGCCCGAAGGCGTCGGCCTCCTTCATCAGGTGGTGCACTTCCGCCGTGCGCAGCAGCGCCTTGGTCGGGATGCACCCCCAGTTGAGGCAGATGCCCCCCAGCCGCTCGCGCTCGACGATGGCGGTCCTGAGCCCGAGCTGTGCGGCGCGGATGGCAGCGACGTAGCCGCCGGGGCCGGACCCGAGGACGATGAGGTCGTAGGTGTCAGGCATGGTTCTTCCTATTCCCCTTTCGCCTTGAGGGAGAGGGAGGGGCCCGCCGCGCAGCGGTGGGAGGGTGAGGGGTCGCTCAAGCCACCATCCCCAGCGGGCTCTCCACCAGCGCCTTGAACGCGCTCATCAGCTGCGCGCCCACCGCGCCGTCGATCGCGCGGTGGTCGAAGCTGCCGGTGGCGCTCATCACGGTGGCGACCGCGAGCTGATCGTCCGGCTCGACTACCGGCCGTTTCTCGCCCGCGCCCACCGCCAGGATCATCGCCTGGGGCGGGTTGATCACCGCGTCGAACTGGGTGATCCCGAACATGCCGAGGTTGGAGATGGACGCGGTGCCGCCCTGATATTCCTCCGGCTTGAGCTTGCCCTCACGGGCACGGGCGGCGAGGTCTTTGGCTTCCGCCGCGATGCGCGACACGGTTTTCGCGCCCACGTCCTTGATCACCGGCGTGATCAGCCCGCCGTCGATGGCGACCGCCATAGATACATCGGCGCGGGAGAAGCGCAGCAGGCTGTCGCCCGCGAACTGGACGTTGGCGTCGGGCACCGCCTCCAGCGCGGCCCCCAGCGCCTTGATGAGCAGGTCGTTGACCGACAGCTTAATGCCTCTGCCCGCCAGCCCCGCGTTGAGCTCGGCGCGGAGGCCGAGCAGGGCGTCGAGGCGGCAGTCGATGGTGAGGTAGAAGTGCGGCACCTCCCGCTTCGCCTCGGCCAGCCGGCGGGCGATGGTGCGGCGCATGTTGGAAAGCTTCACCACCTCGTGCGGCACGTCGCTCACTGCGGGCGCGAGCGGCGGCGGGGGCGCGGCGGCGTCGAGAGGTCGAGGAACGCGTCGAGCAACAGGTGGACGCCGAAGTTGTTCACCGCGCTGCCGAAGAACACCGGCGTCAGCGTCCCGGCCAGCACCGCCTCGCGGTCGAACGCGGCGCCGGCGACGTCGAGCGTGCCGATCTCGTCGACCACCCGCGCGTAAGCCTCGGGTTGCAGCCGCTCGCGCACCGCCGCGTCGGTCAGGTCGTGGACCG
>CADCVW010000045.1 GCA_902806235.1 uncultured Sphingomonadaceae bacterium
TCGGGCATCCACACGAAGTAGAACCCTGGCACCGCCAGAACCATGAACAGCAAGCTGACCGCTGGCGCGCGCGCCGCCGCCACCCATGCGTAAAGCACGACCGAGAGCAGCAGGAACGAAAGAAGGTACTTCGCGATCATCGATGCACCTGACCGGCTGCGAGGTCGATGATGATCTTGATTGCGTCGCTGGTGCGTTGTCCCTTGACGAGGGAGTAGTCGCTGTAATCGATTGTCACCGGCACCTCCACATAGCCGAGCCTGCTGGCCACAATCTGCGAGATGAGTTCCGAGGCGTGCGCCATGCGGTTCTGCCGGACTCTAAGCGCCTGCGCGCCCTGGCGGGTCATGGCACGCAGGCCGTTGTGCGCGTCGGTCAGCTTCACGCGGGTGGTCACGCGCATAAACAGCGTCGCCGCCGCCAGCAGGACCTTGCGCAGCCGGGGGGCGCCCACCGTCGCGCCGAGCCGCCGACTGCCGAGTGCGAAGTGTGCACTGCCTGCCAGGAGCGGGGCGAGCAGCGCCTCGATATCGTCGGCGCGGTGCTGACCATCAGCATCGAACGTCACGAGATAATCCGCCCCCATCGCCAGCGCGAATGTCAAGCCGGTCTGCAGCGCCGCGCCTTGGCCAAGGTTGACGGGATGGCGCACCACGCGCGCTCCGGCCTGGGCGGCGACTTCGGGTGTGGCATCGTGCGAACCGTCGTCGACCAGCACCACCGAATAGCCGCGCTGGTTCAGCGGTCGGATCACACCGCCGATCACCTGAGCTTCGTTGAAGGCCGGGATTACGATCCAGACAGAGTGCTGCTCCCCCACCAACGTTACCGCGTGATCACCAGCAGCCCGCCGACGATCATAGCGCCCCCGAGAACGAGGCGTGCCGACCAAGGCTCGCGAAAGAGGATCACCCCTGCGACGAGCGTTAGCACGAAAGCCAGCGCCACGAAGGGGTAGGCGACCGAGATTGGCACGAACGTGAGAATCCAGACCCAGAAGATCGTAAGGAGACCGTAGAGTACGAGCCCGATCACCAGATAAGGATTGACTGCGTAGGACATCCAGCCGGAGAGGCCGGAAGCGGCGGAACCGCGTTGCGCGGCCAACTTAAACAGTATCTGTCCAGCCGCCAGTCCAGCGGCGTATAGGCACAGCATGCCCACAGTAGTTGCCCCGAGCGTCCGGTCCAAATCTTCGTACCCCTCACCGCGATCGCTTCAGCCAGTTGGATGATTGCGAATTTATTACCCCATCCTCAATCGCTCTGGCCAAGGAGAGATACTGCAGGCTAACGCCTACTATGCTGCAGCACAATGTTTCTGTCTCGATCGAGCGCGGCCACGCGTGCAGCAGGCCAAGCAGCGTAGCTTGCAGGCGAAGCCAAGCCACTCCGCCGGGCAGCCCTTACCGGAGAAGTGCGCCAGCAGTTCGCGCGTGTCGAGCAGCGCCACCCGTCCACACGGCACTCGGCACGAACGCACCCGCCCCTGCTGACGAGCTCGGACAAGTTGGCGGAGGGCCTGCACCGTGCGGCGGGGCTAGGAAGCGAACTCCTACCGCGCCAGCCTTTGCGCCTGTGCCATTAGGCCGCAGATGCTGGCCGGTGAGCTACCGCCTCCACGACGGAGGTGCCTCTCGCCTGGTACAGCGACGGTCTACGTCTCGAACGCATTCCGTGGCATCGAAAAGCTATGGTTATGACGACCACACCTCGGCTGTCGGACGGTGGCATGATAACAGCACCCCCGTGCTAAAACTGCCAAGAATGCTAAAATCCGGCCTGCTGATGCCGCGTCGATCACGACGCAGCGAGAAGGTCGTCCGCCGTGCGTGCAAGGTCGGCGACAGTGTATGGCTTCTGTAGTACCTGCCAACCCTGCACGCTTACATCGTAGTAGCCCGTCGTCAGAACCGTCCGGACATGTGGCCAGCGTTCGGCAACAAGCTTAGCGAGGTCGGGTCCGCTCATTGCCGGCATACGGCAATCAGAGAACAGGACCGCTACGTCGGGCCTGCTTTCCAGCACGCTTATGGCCGCATGTCCGTCCTGAGCTTCAAGCACGTCGAAGCCTAGCTCTTCCCACATGTAATGCGCGTTCATGCGGACCACGTCCTCGTCATCGACGACCAGAACGGTTCCTCTAGGTGATGCACTTCGAGCTGGTACGTTCATCAATGACCTGCGACCGTCGATCTAGGGCAGCGAACGTACACTGGTTGGAGCGAGTGAACAGGCCTGTGCCACTTCGGCACACACGATATTTTCCTGAGATCAGTGGCCAGGCCGCAATCGGGATTGTTGCCGTGGCCCGCTCATGAACCTCCACCTGTGCTGGGGGTCGTTCTTGGCCTGAAGGTCGGACAGCCGGCCGTAGCTGTTGATCGGGTAGGTCCCCATTTCTGATAATCCAAAATGGTTGGCTCGCACTCAACAAGTTCAATCTAGGAGGTGATTTGCTTGGCCGTCCACCGTGCGCTTGTTGACCTTGCCTGTCGCCATATCGCGCCCTCGCCAGCAATCACCTGACAATCATGGTGGCGGGAATGTGAAGGAACAACAAGGGAACGTCGGGAAGTCATTTGGCGCGCTGCCTAGGGGCGAGCAGGCCTAAGCCCGCGGACTACTGACGCTCGTACCTGAAATACCAGACTTCGTGGCCCAGCCGGCGCGCCTTGCGCTCGTAGCGGGTCTCGGGCCAGTCGGTGGGGCGGGCTAGGAAGTCGCCCGCCCGCTCCGCCACCCAGCGAAAGTCGCGCCGTCGACCCATCTGCATCAGCGCCCAGCGGCAATAGATGGGATGGTCGGTCCCCAGCCGGAACTCGCCGCCGGGCCGGAGCTTCGCGGCGATCAAGTCCAGCGGCCCCGGATTGACCATTCTGCGCTTGGCGTGCCGCGCTTTGGGCCAAGGATCGGGGTGGAGCAGGTAGACCTTGTCCAGGCTGCGGTCCGGCAGCCGCCGCAGCACGTCCAGCGCGTCGCCCATGTGCAGCCGGACGTTGGGGAGCTCCCGCTCCTGCAGCTGGGTGAGCGCACCGACCACGCCGTTGAGGAACGGCTCGCAGCCGACGAAGCCCCGCTCCGGGTGCACCGCGGCTTGATGCACCAGGTGCTCGCCCGCGCCGAAGCCGATCTCCAGCTCCAGCGGACGCCCAAGTCCTTCGGCGTCGCCGAACAGCCGCCGGGTGTCGAGCGGCCCGTCCGGCACGGTCACCCGCGGCAGCAGCTCCTCCACCAGCGCCGCCTGGCCTCCGCGCAGCTTGTGCCCTTGGCGGCGGCCGTAGAGCCGGTTGATCGTGGTGGGGTCGGACATGGCGGCGGCGCTACCGCCCGGCGCGGCGGTGGTCCAGCGCCGGGAGCTCAGGCAGCGGCGGGCCGCCCGATTGCTTCCGGAGGCCGCGCCCCGGCCAAGCGCACGCAGCCGCGTCCGTCGTGCTTGGCGCGGTACAGCGCCACGTCGGCCAGGTGTCGCAACCGCGCCTCGTCCGTCGCGTCCTGCGGGTAGAGCGCCACCCCCACGCTCAAGCCTACCGCGGCGGGGGCGCCGTCGGCGCGGCGCGTCGCGGCGGCGAGTAGCCGCCCGGCGAGTTCCCGCGCGGCCCCGGGCTGGGCCCGGCCCGCCTGTACCACCGCGAACTCGTCGCCACCCATGCGCCCAATCAGCGCCTCCTTGCCGCACACCTCGCGCAGGGCCGCCGCCGTGTCGCGCAGCACCGCGTCGCCGACCGCGTGGCCGAAGCCGTCGTTGACCGCCTTGAACCCGTCGAGGTCCAGCCACAGCAGCGCCACCGACCCGCCGTCGGCCGCCGCGGCGGCGAGTGCGTGCGCCAGTTGCTCGTCCATGTGGCGGCGATTGGGCAGCCCGGTCAGTGGATCATGGCGCGCCAGGTGGCGCAGCATGTCGAGCGCTTCCTCGCGTTCGGCGGTGGCGCGATAGAAAGACAGCACGCCGCGCGCCAGCGCGCCGACTTCGTCCGCGCGTTCCGCGTCCGCCACGACGATCGCGCCGCGGTCGACGTTCATGCGCTCGAGCGTCGCCGCCAGCCGGCGCAGCGGGGTGGTCACCCGCCGCTGGAGCCACAGCGCGCAGGCTACGGTGACCAGCAGCGCGGCCGCGGCGAGCGACATCGCCAGCCCCGCCCACCAGCGTGTGCTCCGCGCGTTGGCCGCGGCGCTGGCCTCCGCGTGCGCCGCGACCCGCGCGCGCGCCTCCAAGCTGGCGGCCTCCGCGGCGCGCAACGAGGCCAGGAACTCCGGCATCAGCGCGTCGTGCGCCCCCTTGCCGCGCGCCGCCGCGACCAGCCGACGGGCGGTTCGGTCGAAGCGGGTCACCGCGCCTTCTAACTGGTCGGCCGTCGTGCTTTCCTCGGCCCGCAACGCCATCCACACCGGGCGGCCGGACCGCGCAGGCTTATCGAGCTCGGCGTTGATCGCCGACCAGGTCGCCGGCGACACAGGGGCGCCCCGCTCGACGCGGCGGGTCGCGTCACCGATCACAGTGCGGAGTTCGCTGATCTGGGCGTCCAGGCGACGCTGCGTGGCCATCACCGCCGTCGCGTCCTCCACCGCCGCGTTGGCGTCGAGCAGCTCGCGCGCGGCGGTCATCGACAGGAGAAGGTGTACGCAGGCGAGCACGGCCACCAGCACGCAAGCGGCGCGCACCCGCATGGCAATGGATGTCACCTCGGCGCCCCCCAGTCCGCCCGATGTCGGGAGGGATAGTGCCGCTTCCCTAGCAAAAGGTAAACGTGAAGCTGCCCAGCTTGGTTAACCGCGCCGCAAAGGAGTGTCGGCCGACTGCGGTCAGAGCGCCGCGCGCAGGCGCTCTACCAGATCGGTGCGTTCCCAGCTGAAGCGATCGCCCTCCGCCGCCCGCCCGAAGTGGCCGTAGGCGGCAGTGGGCGCGTAGATCGGCTTGTTGAGGCTGAGGTGGGTGCGGATGCCGCGCGGGGTCAGCGACACCAGCGTCGGCAGTACCTCCTCCAGCCTTGCGGCGGTGGTGCCATTCGCCTCCGTGCCGTGCAGGTCGACGTAGAGCGACAAGGGCTCGGCGACGCCGATCGCATAAGACAGCTGGATGGTGCAGCGCTTGGCCAGCCCCGCCGCGACGACGTTCTTGGCGAGGTAGCGCGCGACGTAAGCGGCGGAGCGGTCGACCTTGGTCGGATCCTTACCGGAAAAGGCGCCGCCGCCGTGCGGCGCCGCGCCGCCGTAGGTATCGACGATGATCTTGCGCCCGGTGAGCCCGGCGTCGCCGTCCGGCCCGCCGATCTCGAAAGCGCCGGTGGGATTGATGTACACCGTCGTGTCGTCGCCGACGAAGCTCGTGGGCAGCGTTTCGCGCAACACGCCGGTGACGTAGTCGCGTAGCTCGGCATAGCGCGCGGGATCGGCGTTCTCGCCCTTCTCCGCGTAGCCCTTCTTATGCTGGGTGGAGACCACCAAGGCGGTCGCCGCGACGGGCACGCCGTCCTCGTAGCGCAGCGTCACCTGACTCTTGGCGTCGGGCTCGAGAAAGGGTGCGGTGCCCGAGCGACGGTCGGCCGCCATGCGCTCGAGGATACGGTGCGAATAGTAGAGGGTAGCGGGCAGCAGGTCCGGCGTCTCGTCGGTGGCGTAGCCGAACATGATGCCTTGGTCGCCCGCGCCCTCATCCTTGTTGCCGGAAGCGTCAACGCCCATAGCGATCTCCGACGACTGACCGTGCAGGTAGTTGGCGAACTCCAGCGTTTCCCAGTGGAAGCCGTCCTGCTCGTAGCCGATGCGGCGCACGGTGGCGCGCACGGCGGCCTCGATCTCCTCCGGGATGCCCGGAGCCCAGCCGCTCGCTGCGTCGTAGATGCCGCGCCCGCGGATCTCGCCGGCAAGCACGACGCGGTTGGTGGTGCACAGCGTTTCGCAGGCGACGCGCGCCTCGGGGTCCTTGGCGAGAAACAGGTCCACGATCGCGTCCGAAATCTGGTCGGCGACCTTGTCCGGGTGGCCTTCGGACACGGATTCGGACGTGAACAGGTAGTTGCTGCGCATGCGCGGACCTTCTGCGAGCTAGGAGGAAAAGATATAAACAGATGTTTATATCCGTTCCCTAGCGCGCTTCGCGCCGGGCCGCAATCACCGCCAGCGAGGCTAGCAGCCCGGCGAAGAGGAAGGGCAGGAGGTTGCCCCAGCGCGCGAAGGGCGTGGGTGGTCCGGCCGCCGGGATGCGCGCCTCGATCGCGCCAGCTGTTCGCCACTGCAGACTGTCGAGCAACCGCCCGTGGCGGTCGACGACGGCCGAGATGCCGGTGGGGGTAGCGCGGAGTACGGGAAGCCCCTCCTCCACCGCGCGTAGCCGAGCTTGGGCGAGGTGCTGCGGCGGCCCCCAGCGGCCGAACCAGGCGTCGTTGGACGGATTGAAGATCACCGCCGGACGGCTGGCGCGATCGACCACCTCGCCGGAAAAGATGATTTCGTAGCAGGTCTGCAGCCCGACCAGCCCGAAGCCGGGCAGGGACAGCGAGCGCGGGCCGGGGCCGGGCACCGTGTCGTAGTCGCCGGGCGCGAGCCGCGACAGGCCGATGGCCGACAACAGCGGGCGCATCGGCAGATACTCGCCGTAGGGCGTCAGGTGCGCCTTGTCGTAGCGGGCACGGAGCCGGCCCGCGGCATCCAATGCGAACACGCTGTTGGCGACGCCGACCAGTTCGCCGTCCGCCGCGTAGGTTAGCGCGGGGGAGCCGACCAGCAGCAGGTCGCGCGGGCCGAGCAGCCCGGCGAGCCGCGCGCGGACGCGCTCGGGCGGCTCGTCATAGGCGAGCGGCGGATAGCCGGACTCAAGGAAGTCGGGGATGGCGACCTCCGGCCAGAGCAGCAAGCGCGGCTCGGGCCCGGGCGCGCCGGAGGCGGCGATATGACGGGCGTAGTTGCGTTCGACGAAGTCGGGCCGCCACTTCTCCGCTTGGCTGATGTTGGGCTGCACGATCCGCACACTGGGGCCGGGTGGGCCGCCCTCCTTGGGCAGCGATCCCCAAGCGAGAGCTAGCAGCGGTAGGGCCGCGAGCAGGCCGGCGTCGCGCGACCGCCCCGTCGCGAGCGCGAGCAGCGCCCCCGCCGCTAGGACGAGCAACGCGCCCAGCCCATAGGTGCCGACCAGCAGCGCGGCGCGCGCGACCGGGTCGGCTCCCGACAGCCAGGCGACGCCGAGCGGGTTCCAAGCGAAGCCGGTGAACACGGTGGCGCGCAGATACTCGCCGATGATCCAGCTGCCAGCCAGGAGGAGCGCGAGCGCGAGCGGCCCGCCGCGCAACCGCCGCGCCGCCCACCACGCCGCGGCGCAAGCGACCGCGGGGTAGACCGCGAGGTACAGGCTGAGTAGCACCACCGCGAGCCAGCCGAGCCATGCGGGCATGTTCGCCTGATAGGTGAAGGAGGTCGCGATCCAGTTCAGTCCGATGACGAAGTTCCCTACACCCCACCACCAGCCGAGCGCGGAAGCGGAGCGGAGCCGCGGCGCGCGGCCGAGCAGGTGGAGGAGCAGGGCCACGCCGAGCAGCGGCAGCGGCCACAGCCGCAGCGGCTCGAAGCCGCAAGCCGCCAGCGCGCCGGCGAGGAAGGTGAGGAGGTAGGGCGCTATTGTCGCACGCCGCTCGGGCGCATCAGCGGCGCGCGCGCGCAGCCCTGCATCGAGTTGATTCAACGCGGACGACCTTTCACCGCGCGGCGAGCGTCGACGCCGCCGTCACCCGCCAGATAGTGTTCCCGACGTCGTCCGCCACCAGCAGCGCGCCGTCGCGCGCGACCGTCACACCCACCGGGCGGCCGAGCGCCTTGCCGTCGCGCAGGAAGCCGGACAGCACGTTGATCGGCGGGCCGCTCGGGCCGGGGCCGGCGAAAGGCACGAAGATCACGCGGTAGCCGCTCGGCGGGTCGCGGTTCCACGAGCCGTGCTGGCCGACGAAGGCACCCTGGGCGAAGCGCGGCCCGAGCCGCGCGCCGTCGGCGAAGCTCAAGCCGAGCGAGGCGGTATGCGGACCGAGCGCATAATCGGGCTTGATCGCGCGCGCGACCATGTCCGGCCGCTGCGGCTGGACGCGCGCGTCCACGTGCCGCCCATAGTAGCTCCACGGCCAGCCGTAGAAGCCGCCGGGCCGGACGCTCGTCATGTAGTCGGGAACGAGGTCGGAGCCGAGCAGGTCGCGCTCGTTCACCGCCGTCCACAGCGCGCCGCCGGCCGGGTTCCAGGCTAGGCCCACGGGATTGCGCAGGCCGGAGGCGAAAACACGCGTCGCCCCCGTCGCGGGATTGATCTCCAGGATCGCGGCGCGGTTCCGCTCCTCGTCCATGCCGTGGTCGGCGATGTTGCTGTTGGAGCCGACGCCGACGTAGAGCCGACTCCCGTCCGGGCTCGCGACCAGGCTCTTGGTCCAGTGGTGATTTCGACCCGCGGGCAGGTCCGCAACTTTGCGCGGCGGCGCGTCGATCCGCGTCGCGCCGGCTCGGTAAGGATAAGCGACCAGGCTGTCGGCATTGGCGACGTAGAGCGTGTCGCCGACCAGGGCCATGCCGAACGGCGAGCGCAGGCCGGTGAGGAAAGGCGCGCGCAGCTCAGCCGTCCCGTCGCCGTCCGCGTCGCGCAGCAGCGAGATGCGTTCGGCGCTCCTTCCTGCCGCCCCCGCAGCGCGCATGACGCGGTTCTCGATCCAGGAGCGGATGCCGTCCTTCGGCTTCTGCGGCGCTTGGGACTCGGCGACGAGCACGTCGCCGTTGGGCAGAACGTAGAGCCAGCGCGGGTGATCCAGCCCGGCCGCGAAGCGCGCGACCGCCAGCCCCGGCGCGGGCGTGGGCGCCGCGTCGTCCGGCCAGCCGGTCGCGTCCGCGATGTTGATCGTGGGCAACACGCCTCCGGCCGGCGCGGGCAGGGTCGGGTTCGGCCCGACGCCCTGCTGCAGGCTGAGCCGCGCGGGCGGCGCGTCAAGAAAGGGGAAGGCGACCGCAATGAGCAGGATGAGCGCGGCGAGCCCTGCGCCGATCCGCTTCGGCCAGCTCCAACAAGGCTTGCTCACTCATCGACCTCCGCCGCTTCCGTGACGGGCGCGTAAAGGCGCAGCCGCGTCACGCGGCGCGCGTCGCCCTCCACCACCTCGAGCCTCCAGCCGCTCGGGTGCTCGACCAGCTCGCCGACGCAGGGCACGTGGCCGGCGAGGATAAACGCGAGGCCACCCAACGTGTCGACGTCTTCGTCGACCTCGCCGAGCCGCGGGTCGACGACCTCCGCCACCTCCTCCAGCTCGGCGCGGGCGTCGGCGTCCCACACGCCGTCCTCGATCAAGCGCAGCGCGCCCACCGCCGCCTCGTCGTGCTCGTCCTCGATGTCGCCGACGATCTCCTCCACTACGTCCTCGATGGAGACAAGTCCTTCCGTCCCGCCGAACTCGTCGACGACGATGGCGAGGTGGACGCGCTCAGCGCGCATGCGGGCGAGCAGGTCGAGCACGCCCATCGACTCGGGAACGAACAAGGGCGTGCGGATCAGCCCGGCGATGTCGGACGGCGGGTCGCCCCCGACCTGGAGCGCGAAGGCGTCGCGCATGTGGACCATGCCGACCACCGCGTCCAAACTGTCCCCGTACACGGGCAAGCGGCTATGGCCCTGCTCGGCGAAGGCGGCGACGAGCTCGGAGAAGCTGGTGGAAGCGGGCACGGCGACGATGTCGCCGCGCGGCACCGCGATCTCGCCCACCGTGCGCTCGCCGAAGTGGAGGAGGTTGCGGAGCATCTGCCGCTCGACCGGCGACAGGTCGCCCGCCGCGGGCGCGTCGCCCTCGCGTTCCTCAATCGCTTCCTCGATCTGGTCGCGGAGCGTGGGCTCCTCGCCGGAGCCGAACAGCAGGGTACGGAGCGAGCGCCAGACGCTGCGACTGTCGCCGCTCCCGTCGTCGGCGTGGGCGGAGGAAGGACGGCTGCTCATGACTCGCCGATCAGATATGGGTCCGGCAGCCCCAAGGTGGCAAGCGCCGCGCGCTCCACCTCCTCCATCCGGTCGCCTTCGACGTTGTCCCCGTGGTCGTGGCCCAGCAAATGCAGGGTGCCGTGGACGAGAAGGTGGGTTAGGTGATGGTCGAGCGGAATGCCTTTCTCCGCGGCTTCCGTCCCGCACACGCCGCGGGCGACCACCACGTCGCCGAGCAGCGTCTCCCCGTCGGTGTCCAGATTAATCCCGTCGAGCAGGTCGGGCTCCAACATGGGAAAGGACAGCACGTTGGTCGGCTTGTCCTTGCTCCGGAACGCCGCGTTCAGCTCGCGCACCTCCTCATCGTCGGTGAGCTTGATCGAAACCTCGATGCGGGACGCGGCATCGAGCAGATCGTCATGGGCCGACGCGCGCACGGCCGCGAGAACGGCGCGCTCGGCCAGCGCCGCCCATTCGCCTGCGCCGCCCCAGTCCGGGCCGGCGTCGACTTCGACCGCGATCAAGCGTCCCCCTCGTAAGCCTCGACGATCCTGCCGACGAGCGGGTGGCGCACCACGTCGCCGCGGCCGAAGCGCACGGTGGCGACGCCCTCCACCCCTTCCAGCCGCGCCACGGCGTCGGCGAGCCCCGACTGGCCGGGGTTGGGCAGGTCCACCTGCTTCGGGTCGCCGCAGATCACCATGCGGCTGCGCATGCCGAAGCGGGTGAGGAACATCTTCATCTGCTGCGGCGTGGTGTTCTGCGCCTCGTCCAAGATGATGAAGGCCTCCGCCAGCGTCCGCCCGCGCATGAAGGCGAGCGGCGCGATCTCGATCTCGCCGGAGGCGATGCGGCGCTCGACCTGCTCGGCGGGCAGCATGTCGTAAAGCGCGTCGTAGAGCGGGCGGAGATAAGGATCGACCTTTTCCTTCATGTCGCCGGGCAGAAAGCCGAGCCGCTCGCCCGCCTCCACTGCCGGGCGCGAAAGGATCAGCCGGTCCACCGATCCGCCAATCAGCTGCTGCACGGCTTGGGCGACGGCGAGATAGGTCTTGCCGGTGCCGGCGGGGCCCAAGGCAAAGATCGCGTCGTAGCGGCCGAGCGCCTCCATGTAGGTCGCCTGGGTCACCGAGCGCGGGACGATGGTCTTGCGGCGCGTGCGGATCATCACCTTGGGCGGCTCGGCGACGTCCGCGCTGACGATGCCGTCCAAGTTGGGCTGGGCGGACATGGCGATCACGGCGGAAACCACGTCCTGGTCGATGTCCTGCCCCTCGGCGAGCCGGTTGTAGAGGCCCTGCAGCACGTCGCGCGCGCGGGCGATGGCGTCCGCCTCGCCCTCGATCTGGACGCGGTTGCCGCGGGCGGAGACGTACACGCCGAGCCGGTCCTCGATGGCGACGAGGTTGCGGTCGAACTCGCCGAACAGGGGAACGAGCAGGGCCGGCTGCTCGAAGGACAATTCGACGCGCGAGCGGGGAGCGGGGGCGACCGCCGGGCGCTTGCTCATCAGGCGGCCCGGCGCTGGCCGAGCGCGCCGGCCAGGCTGTTCGGCCCGGCTGAAAGGAGATCCACTTCGATAAGGGAACCCAACGGCGCGTCCGTGTCGACATGGACCGACTGGAGCCACGGCGACTTGCCGATGCGCTGGCCGGGGCGCCGCCCGTTCCGCTCAAGGAGCACGGCGGTGCGCCGGCCCACGCTGGCGGCGTTGAACGCCGTCGACTGCTCGGTGAGCAGGGCCTGCAGTCGCCGGAGCCGCTCGTCCATCATCGCCTGGGGTATCTGGTCCTCCATCGCTGCCGCCGGGGTGCCAGGACGCGGCGAATATTTGAACGAGTAGGCGCCCGCGTAGTTCACCGCGCGGATCAGCCCGAGCGTTTCTCCGAACTCCGCCTCCGTCTCTCCGGGGAAGCCGACGATAAAATCGCCGGACAGCGCGATGTCCGGTCGCGCGGCACGCACCCGCTCGACGATACGGAGGTAGCTCTCCGCCGTGTGGCTCCGGTTCATCGCGCGCAGCACCCGGTCGCTGCCCGACTGCACGGGCAGGTGCAGGTAGGGCATCAGCTCCGGCACTTCGGCGTGGGCGGCGATCAGCCCGTCGCCCATGTCGTTCGGGTGGCTGGTGGTGTAGCGGATGCGCGCGATCCCTGGCAGCGCGGCGATCGCCCGGATCAGCCCGGCGAGGCCCTGCAGCCGCCCGCGCTCGTCCTCGCCGGTCCAGGCGTTGACGTTCTGGCCGAGCAGGGTGACCTCCCGCGCGCCCCCGTCGGCGAGCGCGCGCGCCTCGTCCAGCACCGCGTCCCAGGGCCGCGAGACCTCCGCGCCGCGCGTGTAGGGGACGACGCAGTAGGTGCAGAATTTGTCGCAGCCCTCCTGCACGGTGAGGAAGGCGCTGGGCGACCCCGCCCGGCGCTGCGGAAGCGCGTCGAACTTGGACAGAATCGGCATTTCCGTGTTCACCGCGCGGCCCCGGCCGGCGGCGACCTTCGCCACCATTGCGGGGAGGTGGTGGTAGGCCTGCGGCCCGACCACCACGTCGACGCTGGGCGCGCGGCGCGGGATCTCCGCTCCCTCCGCCTGCGCGACGCAGCCGGCCACCGCGATCAGCGGCCGGCTGCCGTCCTCGCGACGCAGGCGGCCGATCTCCGAGTAGACCTTCTCCGCCGCACGCTCGCGGATGTGGCAGGTGTTGAGGATAACGAGGTCGGCCTCGCCGGCGTCCGCCGCGGGCGCGAGCCCTTCGGCCTTCATCAGCTCCGCCATGCGCTGCCCGTCGTAGACGTTCATCTGGCAGCCAAAGGATTTGACGTGGAAAGTGCGGGGCTTGCTCATCGCGCGGTTATACGTGGGGCCCGCCCGCCGGGGAAGCGCCGAGCGCGGCGGCGATGGCGGCCTCCGCCGCCCGCGCGACCGCCTTGCGGTCGGCCATGGGCGGCAGCGGGGGGAGGAAGCGCAGGGTGACGGGCAGCCTGCCGCGTCGGCCGAGTACGCGCGGCACGTTGGTCCGGCCGGTCTCCTGCCCCCAGGCGATGTCGGGCGCGGCCGGGCCGTAATCGATCGCCACCGGCTGGACGACGACGCCGTCTGGCGGCGGCGCGACGGCGGCGAGCAGGGCGGCGCGGAAGGGGAGCAGGCTTCGCCCGTCGTTCACCGTGCCTTCCGGGTAGACCGCCACCGGGCGCTCGCCGGACAGCGCGGCGCGCAGCATCTCGACCTGCTGCGAAGCGCCGCGCCGGTCCTCGCGCCGGACGAACACCGACCGGTTGGCCCGCGCCAGGAACCCCACCATCGGCCAGTCGCCGACTTCCGCCTTGGACACGAGCGAGCAGCCGGTCGCGCCGGACAGCGCGATGATGTCGAGCCAGCTGAGGTGGTTGGCGACGTAGAGCGCGCGGGCGGGGCGGGGCGCACCCTCGACCCGCACCCGCATCCCGGCGAGCCGGGCGACCGCGCGCAGGAAGCGCTGCGGCCAAGGGTTGGGCGCGCGCTGCGCTTGGGCGAGCCAGTAAGGGCCGATCATCAGCAGCAGGACGAGCGCGATCAGCAGTAGGCGCCCACCGGCGCGGAAGTAGGCGGGCAGGGGAACGGGTCTGGCGACCTGCTCGGCCGGGGGCGTCACGCGAAGGTCAGCCCTGCCGCTTCAGCGGTCGGCCGTAGAGCTCCATCCGGTGCCCGACGAGTTCGAAGCCCAGCCGCTCGGCGATGCGGCGCTGCATTGCCTCGATCTCCTCGTCGGCGAACTCGATCACTCGGCCGCTGTCCGTGTCGATCAGGTGGTCGTGGTGGCCCTCGTCCGCCGTTTCATAGCGCGCGCGGTGCCGGCCGAAGGCGTGCCGTTCGAGAATGCCCGCTTCCTCGAACAAACGCACGGTGCGGTACACGGTGGCGATGGAGATGCCCGGGTCGACGGCGGCAGCCCGCGCGTGGATGGCCTCCACGTCCGGGTGGTCGTCGGCTTCGGACAGCACGCGGGCGATCACCCGGCGCTGCTCGGTAATCCGCAACCCCTTCTCCGCGCACAGCGCCTCGATGTCGATGCGGCGGTTTAGGGGCATGTTGGCGTTCGCTCCGGCATCGCCGGCGCAGTTAGGCCGGGCACCCGCGCGGGTGCAAGCCCGGCCGACGGCCGCCCTTCAGCCGTCCCGGCGCGCGCGGGGCTGCCGGCCCAGCCCGATCTGCTTGGCGAGCACGCTGCGCTGCTCGGCGTAGTTCGGCGCGACCATCGGATAATCGGCGGGCAGGCCCCACTTGCGCCGGTACTGTTCGGGGGTGAGCCCGTAGCGCGTCTGCAGGTAGCGCTTGAGCGTCTTGAGTTTCTTACCGTCCTCCAGGCAGACGATGTGGTCAGGCCGGATTGAGGCGCGCACGGGCACCGCGGGCTCCGGCGCGGCGGGCGCCTCGACTTCCGGCGCGTTCGCCGCCTTGAGCGCGCCGTGCACGGAGGCGATCAGCGCAGGTACGTCGGCGGACGGCACCTTGTTGTTGCTAAGGTGGGCCGAAACGATATCGGCGGTCAACGTGACCAGCGTTTCACCAAGACTCTGAGGATCGTACATCGGGTCGCTCGTGTTGTGAAAAGGTGCAAGTCTTTGCCTCGCCCATGTTATTCCTTACAAAGGCAATAAGGCGAAGCAAGCGGAAAGAAGCTCAGCGGGGCGCCTCGACTGCGCGGGCCAAAGTAAGCGCGGCCGACGATCGCCCGTCGCGCCCCCGATAATACGCTTCACGGCGCCCGACGGATGCGAAGTGCGCGCGCGCGTAGAGGCGGAGTGCGGGGTTGCCTTCGCGCACTTCCAGGTGGAGCCGCGCCGCGCCGCGCCGAGCGGCGGTCGCGGCGAAGCGGTCGAGCAACCGGGCGCCGACGCCCCGGCCGCGCGCGCTCGGGTCGACCGCGAGCATCATCAGCTCCGCCTCGTCCAGCACGATGCGGGCGATGGCGAAACCGACGACCGCCCCGCCGAGCCGCGCAACGTGCAGCCACGCGCCGGGCAGCAGCAGCGTCCCCGCGCACTGCCCGCGCGTCCACGCCTCGCCGAAGCAGGGGTCGAAGGCGCGCTCCATCACCGCCATGACGCCGTCGAGCTCGCGGGCGTCGGCGTCCTCAATCAGTAGCGCGCTCACGCTACCCTACCGGGCTTGGCGTCCGGCGCGCGGACGTAGAGGGGGCGGACGGGGAGCGCGCGGAACGCGGGCGGCAGCAGCCGGGCGTCGGCGGCGCGGGGGTGGGCGGGGAGCGCCTCCCCGAACCCCCGCGCGGCGACGAGTTGCTCGGCGGCGTTGCCGACGACGAGTGGCTGCGGCAGCGCAACGGCCATCTCGGGCGGTAGCGATCGGGGCTCGTCCAGCGCGCGGAAGGGCATGCGGGCGAAGCTCTGCACGAAGAGCTCGCCGTGGCCGCCGACCATCGCCACCGCCACTTCGGCCGCGTCGCGCCCGGCCGGCGCGCCCGCGGCGAGCAGCGCGAGCGCGCTCACGCCCGAGACGGGTACGCCCCAGCCGATGGACAGGCCGTTCGCCGCGGCGAGGCCGACGCGGATGCCGGTGAAGCTGCCCGGGCCGCAGTCGGCGAGGATCGCGGTCGGACGTTCGCCACTCGCGCGAAGCATCTCGGCGATCATCTGCACCAGCCGCTCGGCGTGGCCGCGGCCGATCAACTCGTGGCGCTCGGCGAGGACCGCGTCGCTCAAATCGAGGAGCGCGAGCGAGACCGCCTCCGTCGCGCTGCTGATAACGAGCAGCACGGCGTTCTCAAACTATGTTGTTGAAACGCTCGAACGGGGGACGCGGCGAGCGGGGGAAAATGGAAGCCGAATCGCCGTATCCGAACGTGGAGATCTGGTTCACGCGATAAGTAGTGCCGGCAAAGAATGCCTCGTCCACCTTAGCGGCGTCGAAGCCGGACATCGGCCCGGTGTCGAGCCCCAGCGCGCGGGCGGCGACGATGAAATAGGCCGCCTGCATCGACGAGTTGCGCATGGCGGTGGCTTCGATCAGCGCGTCGTCGCCGTGGAACCAGCTTCGCGCATCGGCGTGGGGGAAGAGCTCGGGCAGGTGCTCGTGGAACGACAGGTCCATGCCGATCACCACGGCCGCCGGGGCGGCGCGAATCTTGTCCGAGTTGTTGCCGGACGCGCAGCGCGCGAGCTTCTCCCGCGATTCGGGGGACAGGCACCAGACGAAGCGCGCGGGGAGCGCGTTGGCGGAGGTCGGGCCGAGCTTCATCAGCTCCCAGATCGCCTCTACCTGCACGGGCGTAACTGGGCGGTCGACGTAGCCGTTGTAGGTCCGCGCTTCGCGGAAGACGATGTCCAGGCAATCGTCGGAGGCGATGCGGCCGCCCACCTAGACCGCCTGCACCTGGGTGACCTCGGGGACATAATGCTTGAGCAGGCCTTCGATCCCCTGCTTGAGCGTCATGGTGGACGACGGGCAGCCGGAGCAGGCCCCCTGCATCGCGAGGTACACGGTGCCGCGGTCGAAGCCGCGGTAGACGATGTCGCCGCCGTCGTTGGCGACCGCCGGGCGGACGCGGGTGTCGATCAGCTCGCGGATCTGGGCGACGACGTCGGCGTCGGCCGGGTCTTCCGGGAACTCGGCGGCCGCTTCTATGCTGATCGCGGACGCGGTGCCGGGGCGGAATAAGGGCGCGCCGCTGGAGAAATGGTCGAGCAGCACGTCGAGCACCTGCGGCTTCAGGTCGCGCCAGTCGCCACCGGGGGCGGCGGTGACCGAGACGAAGTCGCGGCCGAAGAACACGCCTTCGACATCGCCGGTGGAAAAGAGCGCGGCCGCGAGCGGCGAGGCCTCCGCGTCCTCCGGGTCGGCGAAGTCGCGGGTGCCGGCGTCCATGACGATCAGCCCCGGGCGGAACTTGAGCGTGGACGGATTGGGCGTAGTTTCGGTTTCGATGAACATGGGGTGGAGATGGCGCAGGGCGGCGCGGGTATCAACCCGGGCGCTTCTGGCGCTGCTCGCCGCGCCGGTGCTTTATATCCTCCTATCCGCGGTCGGCTCGCTCGTCCCGGACAACGTGCGCTGGCGCGAGACAGAGCGGGGTGTGACGGTGTTCGTGCGCTCCAACGGCATCCACACGGACATCGTCATGCCGGCGCGGCTGGGCGAATTGGACTGGCTCGCCGTGCTGCCGCCCGGCCACGTCCGCGCGCCGGGGCGGCAGCGGGGATGGGTGGCGGTGGGGGCGGGGGAGCGTGAGTTCTTCTTGCATACGCCGAGCTGGGCGGACCTGCGGCCAACCACGGTGGCGCGGGCCGCGTGGGGCGGGACGGTGCTGCTCCACGTGGAGCATCTGGGCGAGCCCCGGGCGGGGCCGCGGGTTCGGCCGCTCACCCTGCGGCCGGACGAATACGCCCGATTATGGCGCGCGGTGCGGGGGCAGTTCCGGCCGGGTGCGGACGGCCGACCGGTCCCGCTCCTCGGGCGCGGCTACGGGGTGAACGATGCCTTCTATCTCGCGATCGGGCGCTACGACGGGTGGAACACTTGCAACCAGTGGACGGGGCGGATGCTGCGGGCCGCGGGGGTGAAGGTGGGACGCTGGACGCCGCTGCCGCGGAACCTGCTGTGGCGGTTCCGCGACGGCGGCGGCTAGAGCACGTATTTGCTCAGGTCCGTGTCGCGCGCGATCGCCGCCAACTGCTGCTCTACATAGGCGGCGTCGACCAGGAGCTCCTCGCCGCGGCGGTCCTCGGCGTCGAAGCTCACTTCCTCCAGCAGCTTCTCCATCACCGTCTGGAGCCGCCGCGCGCCGATGTTCTCCAGCTGGCCGTTCACCTCCGCGGCGATGCGGGCGAGCGCGCGGATGCCGTCGTCAGTGAAACGCAGCGAGACTCCCTCCGTTTCCAGCAGCGCGCGGTACTGCTCGGCGAGGGACGCCCGCGTGGCCGACATGATGCGGACGAAGTCCTCCTCGGTAAGCGCCTTGAGCTCCACCCGAATCGGCAGGCGGCCCTGGAGCTCGGGGAGGAGGTCGGACGGCTTGGCGACGTGGAAGGCGCCGGAGGCGATGAACAGGATGTGGTCCGTCTTCATCGGACCGTATTTGGTGGCAACCGTCGTGCCCTCGATCAGCGGCAGGAGGTCGCGCTGCACGCCCTCGCGGCTGACGCTCCCGCCGCGGACGTCGGACACGGCGATCTTGTCGATCTCGTCGAGGAAGACGATGCCGTTCGCTTCCGCGTCGGCGAGCGCCGCGCGGTTGACGTCGTCGGGGTCGAGCCGCTTGTCCGCCTCCTCCTCGACGAGCCGGATCCAGGCCTCCTGCACCTTGAACCGACGGCGCTTCTTCGACTGGGTCATCTTGCCGAGCATCTCGCCGAGGTTAAGCATGCCGACCTGGCCGCCCATGCCGGGGATCTCGAACGGCATGGCGGGGGCGTCGGAGACCTCGATCTCGACTTCGCTGCCGTCCAGGCTGCCGTCGGCAAAACGCTGGCGGAAGCTGGCGCGGGTCGCTTCGCTGGCGTTCTTGCCGACGAGCGCTTCGAGCAGCCGCTCCATCGCGGTCTCCTCGACGGCGGCGCGCACCTTCTCGCGGCGGCGCTCCTTCTCGAGCCGGACCGCCTCCTCGACGAGGTCGCGGGCGATCTGCTCGACGTCGCGGCCGACGTAGCCGACCTCCGTAAACTTGGTCGCCTCCACCTTGACGAAGGGGGCGTCGGCGAGTTTGGCCAACCGCCGGCTGATCTCCGTCTTGCCGCAGCCGGTGGGGCCGATCATCAGAATGTTCTTCGGCGTGACCTCGTCGCGCAGGTCGGCCGATAGATGCTGGCGGCGCCAGCGATTGCGCAGCGCCACGGCGACCGCGCGCTTGGCCTCCGTCTGGCCGACGATGTGGGCGTCGAGCGCGGCGACCACGGCTTTGGGGGTGAGGGCATCGTTCATCTTCGTTGCTTGTTCCATTCAAGAACCCGTCAGCCCTGAGCTTGTCGAAGGGCGGGCCGCACGCACGGCCCTTGGTTCGTGTAACCCGTCCTTCGACAAGCTCAGGACTAACGGGATTGTTGGTGCTGCGTAGCTCCGCCGCCGGCCGCGCTACTTCGCGCTATCCATCGCCTCCACGGTAAGCTCGCCGTTGGTGTACACGCAGACCTCCGCGGCGATGCCCATCGCCTTGCGCGCGATGGCCTCCGCGTCCGCTTCGTAGTCGATCAGCGCCATGGCGGCGGAGAGCGCGAAGTTGCCGCCGGAGCCGATGGCGGCGACGCCGTCGCGGGGCTCCAGCACGTCGCCGTTGCCGGTGAGGATCAGCGTCACGTCGCGGTCGGCGACGATCATCATCGCCTCAAGGTTGCGCAGGTACTTGTCGGTGCGCCAATCCTTGGCGAGCTCGACCGCGGCGCGCAGCAACTGGCCTTGATGGGCCTCCAGCTTCTTCTCCAGCCGCTCGAACAAGGTGAAGGCGTCGGCGGTTGCGCCGGCGAAGCCGCCGATCACTGCGCCCTGCTGCCCTAGCCGGCGCACCTTCCGCGCGTTGGGCTTCATAATGGTCTGGCCCATGGACACCTGCCCGTCGCCCGCGACCACCACCCGGCCGTTCTTGCGGACCGACAGGATCGTCGTTCCGTGCCATTGTTCCAATGAAGTTCCCCGCTGAATGACTCGAAGGAAATGTGGGGAGGGGCGGGAAGGGGCGCAACGCTGCCCGGGTGGGCAGGTCCATCCGCTCCGATCGAACCGTCATCCCAGCCTCGACCCGGGACCTACCTACTCGCGCCCGCGGTTGAAGGAAGGTGGGTCCCGGTTCAAGGCCGGGATGACGGGGGTGGGTGCGCTGGCGGCGCTTCCTACCGCTCCACCCCCTTCACCTTGCCCCCACTGCCGCATCGCCGCGTAGCCGAGGTAGCCGGTGCCGAAGAGCGCGTAGAGCTCCTCCGGC
>CADCVW010000046.1 GCA_902806235.1 uncultured Sphingomonadaceae bacterium
GTCCACCGTCCGTCGCGCAGCATGGCGTAGGCGCGGTTGATCTCCCGGCTGCGCCGGTCGGCCTCAGCCTTGTCGCCGAGGCGCGCGTCCGGGTGGTACTTCTTCATCAGCGCGCGATAGGCGGCGTCCACGACCTCGCGCTCGGCCCCAGGCGACAGGCCGAGCGCGAGGAAGGGATCGAAGAAGGTCGGCATGGCCGCGGACCTTAGCGCGGGGCAGGCGCTGGCGGCAACGTGGCGACTGCGCTGGCGGCTTAGCAATGAACACTGGGGGGCTAGCGCAATCAGCGCGTGATCACCGTTGTTCGCCTTTGCCCCGCGCGATCCGAACGGAAGAACGAAGATCGTGAATGCACCACGCGCCCTTGCTGAGCCGCGCTCCGTCAAGCTGACGGTCCGTGATTATCACTTGCTCGCCGAAGCGGGCGCGCTGGACGACTCATCCAAGACGGAGTTGATCGATGGGGCGATCGTCGCCGTGAGCCCCGAGCACACCCGCCACGGTTACGCCAAGTTCGAGCTGGCCCACCGGCTCCGCCTCGCGCTCGAAGCGCTCGGTTCGGCCCTGAACGTATACGTCGAAACGTCCGTCGGCATGCCGCCGCACGATGAGCCGCGCCTGGACATAACCCTGTCGAGCGACGGGCTTGGGGACGACGTGATCTCCCTTAACTCCGTCGCGCTGGCGGTCGAGGTCGCGGTGACGACGCTGGAGTTCGACCGCACGTGCAAGGCCGCCGTCTACGCGGGCCACGGCGTGCCCGAGTACTGGCTGCTTTACGTGCGCGGGCGCGTGATGCACCGAATGTGGTAGCCCGAGCCGACAAGCTATGCGGAAACGGGAGAGGTACCCGCGGGGCGAGCGGGCTAGGGCAGCGACGGTGCCGGGGTTGGGCGTAGACCCGGGTGGACTAGTGTAACCAGCGCAGGATCACCGCAACCTAGTCAGGCTTTTGATCATTAGTCCGCGTAAGGGAGAGTACAGGAGCACTACTAGCTTGAGAAAACACAAGCTGATCTCTGATACTAGAAAGCTTCCTATACTGCCCTCTGGCTTGTTCATCGTCAGGATCTTTGTTTTCCTCCGGAGGAGGTAACATTCTGATTTCGACGGTCATGCCCCGTTGTCTTGTGACTCGTTCTCCTCTTCATCGGTAATGAAATGGCGAAGAAATAACAGCAGCCGTTCGACGTTCATAACGCTACAGAACTCCGCTACACACTGTCAGAAACCTTATCGCGTCAGCTTCTTATAGCTCACCCGCCCCGGCCGCTCCGCCGCGTCGCCCATGCGGCGCTTCTTGTCCTCCTCATAGGCCTCGAAGTTGCCCTCGAACCATTCGACGTGGCTGTCGCCCTCGAACGCCAAGATGTGCGTCGCCAACCGGTCGAGGAAGAAGCGGTCGTGGCTGATCACCACCGCGCACCCGGCGAAGTTCTCCAGCGCCTCCTCCAGCGCGCGCAGCGTCTCCACGTCGAGGTCGTTGGTTGGCTCGTCGAGCAGCAGCACGTTGCCCCCTTGACGGAGCATCTTGGCCATGTGGACGCGGTTGCGCTCGCCGCCCGACAACTGCCCGACCTTCTTCTGCTGGTCGGGACCCTTAAAGTTGAACGCGCCGACGTAGGCGCGGCTGGCGACCTCGAACTTGCCGAAGCGGAAGATGTCCATACCTTCCGACACCTCCTCCCAGACGTTGTGGTTCGGGTCGAGCGCGTCGCGGCTCTGGTCGACGTAGCCGAGCTTGACGGTGGGGCCGACGTCGATCGCGCCGTCGTCGGGCTTCTCGTGGCCGGTGATCAGCTTGAACAGGGTGGTCTTGCCAGCGCCGTTGGGGCCGATCACGCCGACGATGCCGCCGCGCGGCAGCGTGAAGCTCAGGTCCTCGAACAGCAGCTTGTCGCCGAAGCTCTTGGACAGGCCCTTGGCCTCGATCACCTTGCCGCCGAGCCGCTCGGGCACCTGGATGAGGATCTGCGCCTTGCCGGGGGCGCGGTTTTCCTGCTTCTGCACCAGCTCGTCAAAAGCGCGGATGCGCGCGCGGCTCTTGGTCTGGCGCGCCTTGGGCGTCTGCCGGATCCAGTCGAGCTCGTCGGAGATCGCCTTTTGGCGGCCCGCGTCCTCGCGCTCCTCCTGCTCGAGCCGCTTGGCCTTCTTCTCCAGATAGCCCGAGTAGTTCGATTCGTAGGTGTAATAGCGGCCACGGTCGAGCTCGAGCACCCAAGTCACGACGTTGTCGAGAAAGTAGCGGTCGTGGGTGACGAGGATGACGTTGCCGGCGTAGTCGATCAGGTGCTTTTCGAGCCACGCGACGCTCTCGGCGTCGAGGTGGTTGGTCGGCTCGTCAAGGAGGAGGATGTCCGGCTTTTCCAGCAGCAGCCGGCACAGCGCGACGCGGCGCTTCTCGCCGCCCGACAGCTTTTCGATCGACGCGTCGCCCGGCGGGCAGCGGAGCGCGTCCATCGCGATCTCCAGCTGGTTGTCGAGCGTCCAGCCGTCGACCGCGTCGATCTTCTCCTGAAGCTCGCCCATCTCGGCCATCAGCGCGTCGAAGTCGGCGTCCTCCGGCGGGTCGGCCATGAGGGTGCTTATGGCATCAAACCGCTCGACGAGATCGGCGACGGGGCGCACGCCGTCCATCACGTTCTGCTTGACGGTCTTGGTCGGGTCGAGCCCCGGCTCCTGCGCGAGGTAGCCGACGCGGATGTTCTCGCCCGCCCAGGCCTCGCCCTGATATTCGGTGTCGATGCCGGCCATGATCTTCATCAGCGTCGACTTGCCAACGCCATTGGGACCGATGATGGCGATCTTGGTCCCGGGCAGGAACTGGAGATTGATGTTGTTGAGCACGGGCTTGGGGGCGCCCTGGTAGGTCTTGGTCAGACCCTTCATCACGTAGCTGTACTGCACGGCCATGGGGTAGGTCGCTCTTTCTCGTCGGGGTATGCGGGATCGGGCGCGTAGATAGGCGGCGGGGCGCGCCTTGGCAAACGGCGGGGCGGTTCGTAAGCCGTCGCCCCATGAAGATGCTCCGCACCGCCGCCCTGCTCGCCGCCGGCCTTCTCGGCTCGGCCATTCCTGAGCTCGTCGAAGGACCCGCCCTCGCCCAGCAGGGCGCGCCGGTGGACGCGAACGCGCAGCCCGCGCCGGTGAACACAGCCAAGCCGGCCGCGCCGGCGGAAGTGGTCGGCTTGCGCGACGCGGCGCTGAACGACGACATCGCGCTAGGCATCGTCCGCGACCTCACCACGGAGATCGGCCCGCGGCTCGCCGGCACGGACGCGGAGCGGCGCGCGCGCGAATGGTCGATGGCGCGGCTGACGAGCATGGGGTTCGCGAACGTGCGGGTCGAGGAGTTCGACATGCCCGTCTGGGTGCGCGGGGCGGAGTCGGCGGAGATCGTCGGCGAGAGCCCGCAGAAGCTCGCCGTCGCCGCGCTCGGCCGCAGCGGGGCGACGCCGCGCGAGGGGGTGACGGCCGAGGTCGTC
>CADCVW010000047.1 GCA_902806235.1 uncultured Sphingomonadaceae bacterium
AGCTGCGACGTGGCTGCCATATCGGTACCGTTCTATGCCGAGACAGTACGGCGGTCAGCAGACTTGACCTGGAACAACTTCAGTACGGTGACAGGTGAATTTTATGAGCGGCCGTTGCTTGCTGCTCACCCACCTCCGACCTGCGAAACGCAGTCATGCCGGTGCATGGCGGCTCGCAGCCCACGTCGTGCGCGATGTTCATGGGCGACTTGCTCCAGGCTAGGATCTGTTAGCCCCTGAGCCAGTTGAGGGTAGCGGCGAGGCAGAGCACGCCGGCGAAGGAGCGGGCGGTCTGTTCGTAGCGGGTGGCCACCGCGCGCCGCTTCTTCAGCCTGGCCCAAAGCCGCTCGACCCGGTTGCGGTTATGGTAGGCCCAAGCGGGGCAGGCGACCTGCTCGTTGTTGCGCTTGGGCGGCACGGCCGGGCGGGCGCCCAGGCTCCAGACGTGCTCGCGGAAGGCGTGGCATGAGTAGCCCCGGTCGACGACGATCGGGCGCGGCACGCCCGGCAGTTGGGCGAGCAAGGGAAGGGCGTGGGGCAGTTCGTGCGCTTGGTCCGGGGCTAGGCGGAAGGCGACCGGGCGCCCCGCCCCGTCCGCGATCACGACGGCCTTGGTGCCATATCCACCACGAGATCGGCCAAGCGCTTCACCGCCGCCGTTGCCTGCGCCAGTTCCCCCTTTTTGGCCGCCCCCGCCGCCTTCTGGTGCGCCCGCATGCTGGTGGTGTCGAGAAAGGCCATGCCCAGCGTCACCCGGCACTCCAGCGCCAGCCCGAGCAGCCGGTTCCACACACCAAGGCGCGCCCAGCGGATGAACAACTGCGCCGCCATCCACCGAGGGCCTCCCACGAAAGTAGTATCTTCGTGGGAGGCCCTCCACGGCCCGAACGCGGCCGGGATCGCCCGCCACTTGGCCCCGTTGGCGTGTCGCCAGATGATCGCTGCCACCGTGCGTCGCAGGTTGAACGGCGGCACCTTGGCTTGCGGCCGGCACGCTTCCACCATCGGCCCCAGCACCGCCCACTGCTCGTGCGTCAGCACCATGCCCCAACCTTCGGCAATACAGCAGAGATGGAAAAAGCACTCAGGCGCTAAGCGCGGCCGGACGCCTCAAGGAACGCCCGCATCGTGGCGGGCCGGCGCAGATCGGCGCGAAGCGTAACGGGAACGCGCAGTCCCGGCACGCCGGCGAGCAGCTTCGCCATCGCGTCGCGCCCGCTACGCGCCACCTCCTGCGGCGGGTTGATCACCCGGCCGCGGAAATCTCGCAGCAGCTTGGCCGCGATGGCGAGCACTTTCGGGTTCGCATCCGCGTCCGTGACGAGGTTCAGCAGGCAGGAGAAGCGCTGGAAATCGTGGCGGTAACTTTGCCGGAGATAGCCGGGGGTGAGCTGGACTCGCTTGTATTCGTTCGGCGTCGTCACGCGCAGGCGATAGATGTCGGTCACGCCGGCGTGGGCGTGCTGGCGGTGCTTGTCGTGCACCAGCTCGCCCACGCGATCCGAGCCGACGAGATAGGCGAAATTCGGGGGCTCGGCCGCCACCGCGTTCCTCACGCCTTCAGCCGGTAGCCCGTGCGGAAGATCCACCATATCACGCCCAGGCACAGCAGCATGAAACCGGCGGTGACGAGCAGGCTCACCCCCGCCGCGACGTCCGCAGTGCCGAAGAAGGTCCAGCGAAAGCCGTTGATCAGGTACACCACCGGGTTGAACAGGGTAATCGTGCGCCACGGCTCCGGCAGCATGTCAATCGAGTAGAAGGCCCCGCCGAGGAACGTCAGCGGGGTGACGATCAGCAGCGGGATGATCTGCAGCTGCTCGAAGCCCTTGGCCCAGATGCCGACGATGAAGCCGAACAAGCAGAAGGTTACAGCGACCAGCAGCAGGAACAGAAGCATGAGGAACGGGTGGGCGACCTCCACGTCCACGAACAGGTTGGCGGTGCCCAGGATCACCAGGGCCACCAGCACCGCCTTGGTCGCCGCCGCGCCGACGTAGCCGAGCACCGTCTCAAACGCCGAGAGCGGCGCGGACAGCAATTCGTAGATGGTTCCGGTGAAGCGCGGCATGTGAATGGCGAAGGAGGCGTTGAAGATTGACTCGTTGAACAACGAAAGCATGATCAACCCGGGCACGATGAAGGAGCCGTAGTCGACCCCGCCCACCTCCTGCATCCGCGAGCCGATGGCCGAGCCGAATACCACGAAGTAAAGCGAGGTGGTGATCACCGGGACGGCGAGGCCGGTCCAAACCGTGCGGCGGAAGCGGTGCATTTCGAAGCGGTAGATCGCCCACACGCCGCGGCTGTTGAAGGTGCTCACGCCGCCCGCCGCTCGCGCACCAGGTCGACGAAGATGTCCTCCAGCGAGCTTTGCCGCGTGTCGAGATCGGTGAATGACAGCCCCGCGCGCGCCAGCCCGGCCAGGAGCGAGGGCACCCCCGTCCGCTCCGCCCGCGCATCGAAGCGGTAGCGGAGCGCGCGCCCGTCGTCGGCGAGTTCCAAGTTCCAGTCGGCGAGTTCGGGCGGCACGGCGGCTAGCGGGGCCGCAAGGTGCAGCGTCAGCTCCTTCCTGCCAAGCTTCCGCATCAGCGCGGCCGTTTCCTCCACCACGATCAGCTCGCCGCCGCTGATGACCCCGACGCGGTCAGCCATCTCCTCCGCTTCCTCGATGTAATGGGTGGTGAGGATGATTGTCACGCCTGTCCCGCGCAAGGAGCGCACGAGCGCCCACATGTCGCGGCGGAGCTCGACGTCGACGCCGGCGGTGGGCTCGTCGAGAAACAGCACGCGCGGCTCGTGGGCGAGCGCCTTGGCAATCATCACCCGCCGCTTCATGCCGCCCGACAGTTCCCGGATCTGCGCGTCGCGCTTATCCCACAAGGACAGGTCGCGCAGCAGCCGCTCGATCAATTTCGGGTCGGCCGGCCGGCCGAACAGGCCGCGGCTGAAGGCTACCGTCGAGCGCACCGGCTCGAAGGCGTCCGTGTGGAGCTCCTGTGGCACCAGCCCGATTAGCGCGCGCGCCCGGCGGTAGTCGCGGACGATGTCGTGCCCGCCCACCGTCACCGCGCCGGCGGACGCGGTGACCAGCCCGCAGACGATGGAGATGAGCGTCGTCTTACCCGCCCCGTTGGGGCCCAGCAGCGCGAAGATCTCGCCGGGCGCTATGTCCAGGTCCACGCCGTTCAGCGCGCGGTGGCCGGAAGCGTAGGCCTTCTCCAGGCCGCGGATGCTGATGACGGGCGGCGCGTCGGCCTGCTGCACTGGAGTCCCCTCGCGAACGGGCGGAGCCTTAGGGCAAGGGCGCGTTCGACGGCAAACGGCTTCCGCCCGCGCGACGGCGCGGCTAAGCGATCGCCATGGCTCCTCCCCTGTACGGCGCGATCGAGGCGGGCGGCACCAAGATCATCGTTGCGGTCGGCCGCGGCCCCGACGAGCTGCTCGCCGACGCGCGCATTCCCACCGCGGCGCCGGAGGAAAGCTGGCCCCGCGTGCTCGCCTTCTTGGCCGACGCGTCGCGCGCTCACGGCCCGCTCCGCGCGATCGGGCTGGCTTCCTTCGGCCCCGTCGATGTCCGCCGCGGGTCGCCGACCTGGGGCCGCCTGCTCCGCACCACCAAGCCTGGCTGGAGCGGCTTCGACATGGCGGGCCCGCTCGCCGCGCGCTTCGGCGTTCCCGTCGGTTTCGACACGGACGTCAACGGCGCGGCGCTGGGCGAGGCGCGCTGGGGCGCGGCGCGGGACCTTTCCTGCGCCGCCTACGTCACGGTGGGCACCGGCGTCGGCGGCGGCGCAGTGATCGACGGCCGCCCGCTCCACGGGCTGCTGCACCCGGAGATGGGCCACGTCCCCGTGCGCCGCGTGGCCGGCGACGACTTCCCGGGCGTCTGCCCGTTCCATACAGATTGCATCGAAGGCATGGCGAGCGGACCGGCGATCCTCGCGCGCTGCGGGACGTCGCTGGACAAGCTCCCCGCCGAACACCCGGTGCGCGGACTCGTCGCCGCCTACCTCGGCCAGCTGTGCGCCCAGATCGCACTACTCCTCTCGCCCGAGCGCATCGTGCTCGGCGGCGGGGTGATGACGGGCGGCGGGCTGCACGGCGCGGTCGCGCGCGAGATGAACGGCTGGCTGCGCGGCTACGTCCAGGCCGAGGCGGTGGAGGCCCCCGGCTACCTAGTCCCGCCCGCGCTCGGCGACCGCGCGGGGCTGCTCGGCGCGCTCGCGCTCGCGGCGGACGCCGGGGGCCGAGCCGCGAGCCGCGCCACGGCTTCCGCCAGCCGCCGCACGCTCTCCTCGCGCGGTCCCGACGTGTCCACCCGCGCGTCGCTCCACGGCCGGTCGTTGTAGCCTTGGGCGATCATCTCCGCCGTGCGCCCGCGCTCCCAGTCCGAGAAGCGCCGCCCCCGCCCCGGCCCGAAGATCGCCTCCAAGGGCGGGCACAGGTTAATGAACAGCGCCCGCACCCCCGCCCCCACGAGCCGCTCCTTGAGGTACATATGGTCCACCCGGCGCAGCGGATAGCCGAGCACGACGGGCGCCTCCGGCTGGGCCGCGGCGATCGCCGCCTCCGCCATACCGCGCGCGACGGAGAGGCTGGACGCGAACCAGGGCCGGTCGCGCCGCTGATACCGGTCGCCGTCGACGTAAGCGCCACCCAGCCGTGCGGCGAGCGCCGTGCCCAGCGTCGTCTTGCCCACGCCTATGGAACCGTGGAGGAAGATGGCGAGCGGCGGCGCGGTCACGCCCGGCACTACGCGTGCGCCGCCGTTCGGCTCCCGGCACGCGCCGGCTTCTCGTTACCATTTGCGACAATTTCGCCCCGCGCCCGGGACAGGGGCGCGACAGTCGCGATCCAAATGGGACGGCGGCGCGGGGAAGAAGGTCCGCCCGCCTGGACGAAAGGATCGAACACCAGGAATCTGCTCATCGCCGGCGGCGCGGCGAGCGCCCAGCCGGTCCACGCCTTCCGCGACGGCCAGCTCACGGAAGGGGAAGCCGCGGCGCGCGCCGACGCTTGATTCGCGTGGCTAAACGGGAACCACGACGGCCGGCTCACCCGCCGGGAGCTCTGCGACGCCCGCCAGGCGCGCGCCGAGCAGCGCGCGGAGCGTGGCGAACGCCGCGGCCGGCCGCAGCTCGGCCAGCGCTGCGGGTTGAGTGCGGCGCGCACGTCGGCGCGGCTCGACCGGAACGACGACGGCTTCATCACCCGGGCCGAGTTCCGCGCCCGCGCGCTGGAGCGCTTCGCGCGGCGTGACGCGAACCGCGACGGGCGGCTCACGCGGTTCGAGCGGCCGGCCGCCGCTGAGCAGCGCGGAGCGGCACATCCGGCGGGGAGGAGCGGCAACGATCCTTTCCGTTCGCGCGCTCAGCCGCAAGACAGCGAAGAAGCGCGAGGTGAGCGAAGCGCGGCCCCACCTGCTCGTCGTCGACGACGAACAATCGATCCGCGATCCGCTCGCCGATTATCTCGAGCGCAACGGCTTCCGCGCGAGCCGGGCGGCGAGCGCGAAGGAAGCGCGCCGGCTGCTCGCCGCCTACGCGATCGACCTCGTCGTGCTCGACGTCATGATGCCCGGCGAGGACGGGCTCAGCCTCGCGCGCCCGCTCCGCTGGCCGACCGCCGCGGCCGCCGCGTACCGGCCCGCCCCCCCCGGCGCCAGTGCCGGCGGAGGGGCCGGACGACGTACGCGGACTGATCGAGAGCTTTGACGCGATGCGCACGCGGATCGACGACATGCTGGGCGAGAAGGACCGGATGCTCGGCGCGATCGCCCACGACCTGCGCCCTCTGCTCGCCTCGCTCCGGCTGAAGGCCGAGGCGGTGGCGGACGAGGCGGAGCGCGCGCGCATGGCGGAAACGATCGAGGAGATGGACCGCACGCTCGGCGACATTCTGTCCTTCGCACGGCTCGGCCGCGCGAGCGAGCCCGCGACGCGGGTCGATCTGCCGCGCTGGTCGACGCGCTAGTCGATGACCTGCGCGAGCTCAGAATGCATGTCGAAGCGGAGCCGGGCGAGCGGCTGGTAGCATCCTTGCGCCCGGAGCTAATGCGCCGCGCGCTGCGCAACCTAGTGGACGACGCGGTCAAATACGGCGGCCGCGCCCGAGTGCGCTTGCGGCGCGACGGTGCGGCCGCGCTGGTCGAAATCGACGACGACGGGCCGGGCATCCCGGAAGCCGACCAGGAGCGCGCGACGGAGGACTTCGTTTGGCTTGAAGCGTCGCGCAACCGCCGCACCGGCGGCTCGAGGCTCGGCCTCGCTACCGCCCGCGCTGTGGTCCGCGAGCACGGCGGCGAGCTCCGCCTCAGCAACCGCCCGGGAGGCGGGCTGCGCGCCACCGTGCGCCTGCCGTCGGGCTGAGCGCGGCAGCCGCGGCGCGCGATTGCGCGGCGCGGGCGGTGACGGCATAACCGCAGCGGTGAGGACGGCGGCATGAGCGGAGCGGCGGATCGCGCGCCGGTGATCGTCGGCGTCGGCCAGGTGAACGATCGCCCGGCGGACGACGCGGCCGGGCTCGACTCCTTCCAACTGATGCTGGCGGCGCTGCGCCGCGCGGCGGCGGACGCTACGGCGAACGGCGGAGGCGGGGGCTGGCTCGACCGCGCGGACTCGCTCGCCGTCGTGCGCCAGATCGCCTTTCCCGGCCTGGGCGACCTGTCGGCCGGTCTCGCCGGCGCGCTCGGCCTCACGCCGCGCTTCCTCCACCAGACCCCGCAGCCGACCGGCGAAAGCCCGGTGCGGCTGCTCAACGAGGCCGCCAACCGGATCGCGGCGGGCGAGGCAGAGATAGCGCTGATCGTCGGCGGCGAAGCGTTGCGCACCGCCGCGCGCCGCGCCGCCGCGGCGGCCGCGGGCGGTCCGCCGCCCGACGCGATGGCCGACCTCGCGGGCAGGGGCCCGCCCTCCCCGCGCAAGCGCTACGGCCTCGTCGCGCCCGTCGACGTGTACCCGCTATACGAGAACGCCTGCCGCGCGGCGTGGGGCCAGAGCTTCGCGGAAGCGCGGTCGGAGACGGGGGAGATCTGGGCGCGCCTCGCCGCGGTCGCCGCGGAAAACGAGCACGCCTGGCTGCAGCGCGGCGCGAGCGCGGAGGAAGTCGTCGCCCCGAGCTCGGCCAACCGGCCGATCGCCTGGCCTTATCTCAAGCTGATGGTCGCCAACGCGGGCGTGAACCAGGCCGCGGCCGTCATCGTCACCTCCGCCGCCCGCGCACGCGCGGCGGGCATGGCGGAGGATCGGCTGGTCTTCGTCGGTCCGGGCGCGGCGGCGCACGAAGCGGACGAGCCACTCGACCGGCCGGACTTCGCCCGCTCGGCGGGGATGGAGGTGTCGTTGCGCCGCGCACTGCAGCTGAACGGGCTCACGACCGCCGACCTCGACCTCGTCGAGCTGTACAGCTGCTTCCCTTGCGTCCCGAAGATGGCGCGGCGCGTCATCGGCTGGCCCGCCGAGCGCCCAGCCAGCGTGTTCGGCGGCCTGACCTTCGGCGGCGGGCCAATCGGGAACTACATGACCCACGCGATCGCGAGCATGACGGACGCGCTCCGCGTGGGGAAAGGGCGGCGCGGCCTGCTGTTCGCCAACGGCGGCTACGCGACGCACAACCATTCGCTGGTGCTGCGCCGGGACCCGCCGACGCCCGGCGCCTTTCCCCAGGATTTCGACTGCCAGCGGGAGGCCGAAGCGCTGCGCGGCCCCGCGCCGCCGTTCCGCGACGACTACGCCGGGCCGGGGACGGTCGAGACCTGCACGGTGCTGTTCGACCGCGCGGGCGCACCGCGTTTCGGCGCGGTGGTGGGCCGCAGCCCCGCGGGCGAGCGCTTCCTCGCCCGGGTGCCCGCGTCGGACGAGGCAGGGCTGGCCATGCTGATGGACGAAGCGCGCGAGCCGGTAGGGACGCCCGGCGTCGCGGAACGGGCGGACGGCCTGACCTTGTGGCGGACGACCCCGCCCCCGACCTAGCGGTCCGTAATCAGGAGTAATCGCCCGTGCCGATCGACCCCGCGTTCCGTTTCTTGGTGGTCGAGAGCGAAGCCGCCCAGGAGCGCGAGGAGCGGCGGCGGAGCGCCGGCAAGAGCGGCGGCGAGACCTTCGCGGCCACGCTCGGCCAGCTGGCCCCGGGCTGCGCGGTGGAGCTGGTCGCCCCGGCCGACGACGACGAAGCCGGGCCGGTGATCGCCGAGCGTCTGGCCGGCTTCGACGCGGTGTTCCTGTCGGGCGCGACCATCCACGTTTATAAGGACTCGCCGGAGGTACGCCGGCTGCTGGACTTCGTGCGCGCGGTGCTCGCCGGCCCCGCGCCGAGCTTCGGCTCCTGCGCGGGGCTGCAGCTCGCAGTTGCTGCGGCGGGCGGCGAGGTGCGGGAAGCGCCGCGGCGGGAGGCGGGGATCGCGCGGCGGATCACGCGGACGGCGAAGGGCCGCGACCACCCGCTGCTCGCCGGGCGCGGGGTCGTGTGGGACGCGCTGGTGCTCCGTTCCGACGAAGTGGCGCGGCTGCCGGACGGCGCGACGTTGCTTGCTACCAGCGCCGCGGCGCGCGTCCAAGCGGTGGAGATCAAGACGGGCGCGGGCGTCTTCTGGGGCGTCCAGTACCACCCAGAACTCGCCCCCGGCGAACTCGCCGCCGCCTTGCGCCGGAGCGCGGACGAGTTGACGCAAGCCGGGCTGGCGCGGACGCCCGCGGACGTGGAGGCCCAGGCCGCGCTGCTCGACGAGCTCCACCGCGACTCCCGCCGGCGCGACGTCCAATGGCGGCTGGGCGTGGACGACGAGGTCGCGCGGGAGGAGCGGCGCCGGCTGGAGCTGCGCAACTTCATCGACCATCTAGTGCTGCCGGCGCGCGAGCGGCGGCGGGGCGGGGCCGCCTAGCGCTTGCGGGCGAACCAGATCACGTGGCGCGGCCCCTTGCCGTTGACCCGCGCCCGCACGCCGACCTCCTCCACCGCGAAGCCCGCCGCGCCGAGCCGCCTGGCGAACGCCTTGTCCGGCGCGGCCGACCACACCGCGAGCACGCCGCCGGGCCTGAGCGCCGCCTTCGCCGCGGCGAGTCCCGCCGGCCGGTACAGCCGGTCGTTGCCCTCGCGGGTCAGCCCGTCCGGCCCGTTGTCGACGTCGAGCAGGATCGCGTCGTAGGTCGCCGGCGCGCCCTCGATGACGGCAGCCACGTCGCCCACCACCAGCCGCACCCGCGGGTCGTCCAGGCAGCCTGCGGTCAGCGCCGCCATCGGCCCGCGCGCCCATTCGACGATGCCGGGCACAAGCTCGGCCACGTCCGCGAGCCCATCAGCGGGGAGCGCCCGGAGCGCCGCGCGCAGGGTGAAGCCCATGCCGTAGCCGCCGATCAGCAGCCGCGGGACCGTTCGCCCGCCGAGCCGGTCGAGCGTCATGGTGGCGAGCGCCTCCTCCGACCCGCTCATCCGGCTGCTCATCAGCTCGTTGCGGCCGAGCGCGACGATGAAGTCGCCGCCGCGCCGGAACAGCCGGAGCTCGCCGCCGCCCGGCACGGGGGCGACGCCCAGCAGCTCGCGCGGGGTCACCCGGCGCTACTTGCCCTTACGGTTCTTGCGCGCCGCATAGCGAGCGTCGCGCAGCGCCTTCTTCTCCGCCTCGCTCATCTGGTGCTTAGCGGGCGTCTTGCGGGCAATCTCTGCGGCCTCGGCCGCCGCCGCGGCTTCTTCCGCCGCACGGCGCTTGGCCGCTCTTTCCTCCTCGCGCGCTTCGCGGGCGAGGCGGCGCTTCTCGGCTTCCGCTGCTTCCTTTGCCGCGCGCTTGGCCGCGCGCTCGGCGAGCGCGGCCTCGTCGGCCGGCGGCTTGGCGCGCAGCTTCTCCAGCGCGCCATCCCGCGCGCGCTGCGCCGCCGCCCTGCGCTCCTCGAACCCCGGATCCTTGAAACCTGCCATTTCTACGAACTTCGTCCTTTCGTGCCGGGGACCGCCTATCGCGCGCTCCGCCGTGTGGGCAAATGGTTTCGCCGGGCGCGCGTTGCCAGTGGCCGGGGCGGCGGCTAGCATCCGCGCTCCGCGTTCGACTCCTCGGGTCCGCGGTGATGGGCGGGGGCCTTCGATGGAACGGCTGAAGCGGGCGGGTGCGTGGGTGCGGCGGCGGCCGTGGCTGTCGGGCGCGCTGGCATTGGGGCTGGCGCTGATCCTGTGGGCGGCGCTCACCCCCGACGAGCCGACCTACGAATATGTCACGGCGACCGTGGACCGCGGCGAGGTCGTCCGCCGCGTCGCCGCCAGCGGCAAGCTGCGCGCCTTGAACACGATTAAGGTCGGCGCGGAGGTGTCCGGGCAGATCACCAAGGTGAACGTCGACTTCAACTCGCCAGTCACCGCCGGCCAGGTGCTCGCGGAGATCGACCCCACGCGGCTCCGCGCCCGGGTGGAGCAGGCGCGCGCGCAGGTGGCGTCCGCCCGCGCCGCGCTCGCCCAGGCCGAGGCCGCGACCGGCCGCGCCCAGGCCGACCTCGGCATACAGCAGCGCGAATATGGCCGCCGTTCCGCGCTCGCCGAACGGGGCTTCGTCTCCGGCTCGGGGCTCGACACCGCGCTCGGCGGGCTGTCCTCCGCCCGCGCCGGGACGCGCACGGCAGCGGCGCAGGTAGCATCCGCCCGCGCCGGCATCGCCCAGGCCAACGCCGAGCTCAGTTCCGCGCTGCAGGAGCTCAGCCGCACGCGCATCGTCTCGCCCGCCAGCGGCGTGATCATCAACAAGCTGGTCGAACCCGGCACCACCGTCGCCGCGAGCTTCCAGACGCCCAACCTGTTCGAGATCGCCGCCGACACCACGCGGATGCAGGTGGAGGCGTCGGTCGACGAGGCGGACATCGGCCAGGTCCGCACCGGCCAGCCGGTGCGCTTCACCGTCGACAGCTACCCCGACGAGCGCTTCGCCGCCTCCGTGCGCCAGATCCGCCAGGCGGCGACGGAAGCGCAGAACGTGGTGAGCTACCTCGTCATCCTCGACGTGGACAACGAGGAGGGTAAGCTCCTGCCCGGCATGACGGCCAACGTCGAGATCATCACCGGCCGCCGCGCGAACGTGCCGCGCGTGCCCACGACCGCGCTCCGCTTCCGCCCGCGCGAGGACGACCGGCCGGAAGGCCCCGCCCCGCCCGCGGGCCGGCCCGCGGTGTGGGTCGCCACCGCCGACCCGTTCCGCCCCGCGCGTCGGGCGCTGCGGCTTGGCCTCGCCGGTGACGACTACGCGGAGGTGACGGGCGGGCTCGCGCCCGGTGAGGCGGTGCTGATCCGCAGCCGATCGACGGAGAAGCGCGATCCCGCCGAGGGCGTCGACGAGGAAGAGGGCGATGACGCCGCTGCTTGAGGCGCGCGAGCTCCGCAAGGAGTACGCGCTCGGCGGCGAGGTGGTGCGCGCGGTCGACGGGGTGGACCTGGACATCGCCCACGGCGAGTTCGTCGCCATCATGGGGGCGAGCGGGTCGGGCAAGTCGACCTTCATGAACATGATCGGCGCGCTGGACGTGCCCACGGCGGGCACGCTGCGCATCGACGGCACGGACATCGGCGCGCTCAGCGGCGACGAGCTCGCCGCCATCCGCAACCGCAAGATCGGCTTCGTTTTTCAGCAGTTCAATCTGCTGCCGCGCACCACCGCGCTCGACAACGTCGCGGTGCCGCTGATCTACGCGGGCGTGGACGCCGCCGAGCGCCGGGCGCGGGCGGCGCGTAGGCTGGGCGCGATGGGCCTCGCCGACCGGATGGACCACACGCCCGCCAAGCTGTCGGGCGGCCAGCAACAGCGCGTCGCTATCGCCCGCGCGCTGGTTACCGAGCCGCTGCTGCTTCTCGCCGACGAGCCCACCGGCGCGCTCGACACCGCGACGTCCGAGGACATCATGGGGGTGTTCCAGCGGCTAAACGGCGAAGGCATCACCGTGGTCGTCGTCACCCACGAGCCCGACATCGCGGCCTACGCCGCGCGCCGCGTGCTGTTTCGCGACGGTCGGGTGATCGAGGACGCGCCCGTGCGCGAGCGGCGGGCGGCGTGAGCGGGCGGCTGCGGCGCGGGCTTTCCGGCTGGCTCATCAACGTCCGCATCGCACTCACCGCGCTCCGCGTGAACCTCACGCGGTCGGTGCTGACCACGCTCGGCGTGATGATCGGCGTGCTCGCGGTGATCCTCGCGGTCGCGGTGGGCAACGGGGCCAAAGTGTCGGTAATGGAATCGATCAACGCGCTCGGCTCCAACATGGCGATCGTCGTTCCCCAGCCCGACCGGCGCGGCGGGCAGCGCACGGGGGAGCGCGGGCGGCTCACCGAACGCGACGCGCGGGCGATCGAGCGGCTGGTGCCCGGCGTCCGCGCCATCGCCCCGCAGCTGCGCTCCTCGGTCCAGCTCACCGTGCCCGGCGGGCGGGCGAGCAGTTCGGCGATCGGCGTTACCCCCGACTACGGCCGCGTCGCGGGCGTCGACGTCGATATCGGCCGCTTTGTCTCTGACCTCGACGAGCGCACGGCCGCGCGCGTCGCGGTGCTCGGCCCCAGCGTCGCCGCTAAGCTGTTCGGCGACTTCGATCCGGTGGGCCAGAGCGTCCGCGTCAACCGCGTGCCGTTCGAGGTGGTGGGGGTGCTCCAATCCAAGGGATCGAGCTTCGGCAACGACAACGACGACCTGCTGCTCGTGCCCTTGTCCACCGCGCGGCAGCGGCTCGCCTCCGCCACGACCCCGCAAGGCCCCGACGACCTGCAGCTCCTCTTCGTCGGCGTGGAGGACGGCGTCGACTTGCGCCAAGCCAAGCGCGACATGACGCGCGTGTTGCGCGACCGGAACAACGTGCGGCGCGGCGAGACCAGCCCCTTCACCATCAGCACCACGGAGGAGTTCATGGAGGAGTCGAACACCGTCACCGGCGTGTTCCAGGGCGTGCTGGTTGCCATCGCCTCCATCTCGCTGCTCGTCGGCGGCATCGGCATCATGAACATCATGCTCGTGTCGGTGACGGAGCGCACCCGCGAGATCGGGCTGCGCATGGCCTTGGGCGCGCGGCGCCGCGACATCCGTAACCAGTTCCTGGTCGAGGCGGCCGTGCTGTGCGTGATCGGCGGGGCGATCGGGCTGGCGCTGGCGGTGGGCGCGGCAGCGGTGTTCGAGAGCGTCGCCGACTTCCCCGCCCCCATTGGCCCCGGCACCGCGGTGGGCGCCATCCTCTTCTCCGCCCTAATCGGCCTGCTTTTTGGCACCTATCCCGCGATCCGCGCTTCCCGCCTGTCGCCGATCGAGGCGCTGCGGAGCGAGTAAAGCCGTCCGGCGTTCCCCTCCCGTTCGATTGAATGGAGGTGAGCGATGGCGGAAAAGACGTTCAAGGCCGGCGACCATGTGAAGTGGGGCACGCCGCAGGGCGAGACCTCCGGCACCGTCGTCAAGAAGGAGACGGGCACGACCAAGGCCGGCGGCCATACCGCCAAAGCGAGCAAGGAGGAGCCGCAGTACCGGGTGAAGAGCGACAAGTCCGGCAAGGAAGCGGTGCACAAGCCCGCGGAGCTGAAAAAGGGCTGACGCGGCTCAGGGCTGGAACGAGAACAAGCGCGTCGGCAGCGATGCCGGCGCGCCCGGATTGAACCAGACGGTGTCCTGGATGCGGCTCGCGGTCACGTAGATGCGCCCGTCCGGCCCTTCGGCGAAGGTGTCGGGCCAGCGCAGCCGGCGGTCGGCGAGCACCCGCTCGACCCGGTCGCCGACGAGCCGGGTGATCGACGAGTCGCCGGGCGACGTCAGGTAGAGCGTCCCCGCCCGGCTCATCCACAGCCCGTCGGCGACGTGGGTGGTCGCCACCTTGCGCACGCCCGCCCCGCGCGCCTCTTCGTCCACGCCGTCGCGCAGCAGGTCCGCGTCGATCGCGTAGAGCGTGCGCCCTGTCAGCGCCTGCCAGTAGAGCGTCCGCCCGTCGTTCGACAGAGCGATGCCGTCCGCGGCGAAGAAGGGCTGGCGGCCGTCCGGGCGGCGCAGCGGGCGGTCGTCGACCTCCACCGTCACGTCGCCCTCCGGCTGGGTGCTCGGGTGGCCGTCGAGCGCGCGGAACGACCGCCCGCTCACCAAGTCCACGACAATGATCGCGCCCCGCGCGCCCGAGTCGGTGATGTACCCCGTCCGCCCGTCCGGCGAGAAGCGGATATCGTTGAGGTAGGTGCCCTGCAGCGCCACGTCGCCCGGCACGGGGATGACCTTGGTGACCTGGTCGGTCGCCAGGTCAATCTTCACCAGCTTGGGCGCGCCTTCCAGGATGCGCTCGTTGCCCGGCGCGCCGGGGTCGAGCACCCACAAATTCCCGCGCCCGTCCGGCACGATCGACTGGACGCAGACGAAATAGTTTTGGACAGCCAGCTCCGTTGCCTTCGCGTTGCGCCACGAATTCCAGCGCGCGTCGGGGTAGGGCCGCAGGCTCCCGTCGGCCATCACCTCCGCCACGGACACCGGCGCGTCGTCCGTCCAGCGCGGGAAGTTGACGAAGCGCCGCCCGTCCGCGCTCACCGCCGCGCCCGTGACCTGGTGGGGGAAGCGCGCCTCCTCCCGCAGCGGCCGGGGCGCGCGGGAGCGCGCAGCGACGCCTGCCGCCAGCGCCAGGCCGGCGAGCGCCAGCGCGGGGATCGTGGCTTGTTTCCTGTTCACGCGTCGCCTCCTTCGAGTCCGAAGGGCAACAACCCCGCACGGCCCGCTCGGCTCCGGGGCGTGACGGCGGCGGAACGCGCTGCGATAAACCGGCGCGAGCAGGAGGAGGAACCATGACCGCCACGGCCGCGCCGGACGACGCCATTCCCTTGGCCGCGCCGCCACATGCGCCCGACGTCCTCGGCCACCCGCGTGGGCTATGGTTTCTGGCCTTCGCCGAGGCTTGGGAGCGCTTCTCCTATTACGGGATGCAGGCGCTGCTCGCGCTGTACATGGTCAAATATCTGCTGCTCCCCGGCAACGTCGAGCGCGTAGCGCTGTTCGAGCCGCTGCGCGCGCTCTACGGCGGGATCGACGGCCAGCCGCTCGCCTCCGCGGTGGTCGGCACCTATTTCGCGCTCGTCTACCTCACGCCCATCCTTGGCGGGCTGATCGCCGACCGCTTCATCGGCCGGCGCCGCGCGGTGCTGCTCGGCGCGATCATCATGTCGCTCGGCCATTTCCTGATGGCTTGGGAGGCGGCGTTCCTATTTGCGCTGCTCGCGCTCGTGGTCGGCGTGGGCCTGTTTAAGGGCAACATCGCGAGCCAAGTGGGGGCGCTTTACGCCGACACCGACTTGCGCCGCGCCGACGCCTTCCAGATCTTCTACCTCGGCATCAACGCGGGGGTGATCGCCGCGCCCCTAATCGTCGGCACGCTGGGCGAGACGGTGGGCTGGCACTGGGGCTTCGGCGCGGCGGGCGTCGGCATGCTCCTCGGGCTGCTGATCTACGTCGCCGGCCAGCGCCACCTGCCGCCCGAGCCCGCCCGCCTCGCGGCCGGCGCGCCCCGCGCCGCGCTCGACCGGCGCGAGAAGCTGGCGGTCGCCGCCTTGCTGCTGCTCATTCCGGTGCTGGCGCTGGCGATCGTGCCGAACAACCAGATCTTCAACGTTTACCTCGTCTGGGGCGACCGCGACTTCGACCTGAACTTCCTCGGGACGGAGCTGCCGACCACTTGGCTTGTCACGCTGGACGCCTTGGTGAGCGTGACCTTCCTCGCGCTGGTCGCGCTTTTCTACCGCTGGTGGGCGAAGCGCCGTGCCGAGCCCGACGAACTCGGCAAGCTGATCATCGGCTCCGCCTTCTCCGTCGCCGGGATGCTCTGCCTGTTCGCGGCCGCCGCGACCAAGGGCGAAGGCGAAAAGATCGGGCTCGGCTGGCCCGTGCTGTTCCACGTGCTCAACAGCATCGGCTTCGCGCACATGTTGCCCGTCAGCCTCGCGTTGTTCGCGCGGCTCGCGCCGGCTTCGCTCAACGCCACGGTGATCGGCCTCTACTACCTCGCCTTCTTCGCCGCCAACGCGCTGGTCGGCTGGGTCGGCGGCTTCTTCGAAAGCCTGCCCACCACGACCTTCTGGCTTCTCCACGCCGGCTTCGCCGCGGCGGCGGGGACGGTGTTCCTGCTGTTCAAGCTGCTGCTCGCGCCGCGGCTGATGGCAGCGCCGGCCTAAACGCGCTCAGGCGGCCGTCACGGCCTCCAGCGCGTCCGTGAAGCGGCGGCGCCACCAGAGCACGTCCTCCTCCACCACATTGTCCATCATCCGCCGCCAGCGCGCGATCCGCTCCTCCCGCGGCATCTGCAGGGCGGTGTTGATCGCCTCCGCGAGCTCGTCGGGGCTGTGCGGATTGACAATCAGCGCGTCGCACAATTGGTGCGCCGCCCCCGCGAAGCGCGACAAAACGAGCACGCCAGGGTCTGCCGGATCCTGCGCCGCGACGAACTCCTTGGCGACGAGGTTCATCCCGTCGCGCAACGGCGTGACCAGGGCGACGCGTGCGGCGCGGTAGATGCCGGCCAGCGTCTCCCGGCCGTAGCCCTTGTTGACGTAGCGGATCGGCACCCAATCCAATTCCGCGAACTCGCCGTTGACGCGCCCCGACAGCCCGTCGAGCTGGGCGCGGATCTCGAGATAGGTGTCCACCGTCTCGCGACTGGGCGGCGCGATCTGCAGGAAGCTGACCTTGGCGCGGCACTCGGGGCGCTGTTGCAGGAAGCGTTCGTAGCCGAGGAAGCGTTCGGGCAGCCCCTTGGAATAGTCGAGCCGGTCAACGCCGACGAGGAGGCTCCTACCCGCCCGGCTCGCCCGCATCCGCTCGGCAGCGCGCAGCGCGCCCTCGCTCGTCGCGGCGGCGACGAAGCTTTCGGTGTCGATGCCGATCGGACAGCTGATCGCCCGGATCGTCCGGTCGCCTACGGTGACGCGGCCATCCTCGCCCAGCGTGGCCCCCATCAGGCTGGTCGCGTAGTGGAGGAAGGATTCGAGCCATTCCTCCGTGTGGAAACCGACCACGTCATAGGCGAACAAGGCTTCGACGAGCTGGCGGTGGTGCGGCAGCGAGCGCAGCAGTTGGGTCGGCGGCCAGGGGATGTGGAGGAAGAAGCCGAGCCGGTTCCCGAGCCCGCGCGCGCGCAGCTCTTGGCCGAGCGGGATTAGGTGGTAGTCGTGGACCCAGACGAGGTCGTCCGGCTCGATCAGCGGGACCACCGTGTCGGCGAAGCGCTCGTTGACGCGCTGATAGCCGCCCTCGAACCCGCGCTCGAAACGGGTCAGGTCGAGCCGGTAGTGGAACAAGGGCCACAGCGTCCGGTTCGCGTAGCCGTTGTAGTACTCGTCGAAGTCGTGCTCCTCCAAATCCACGGTCGCCGTGGTCACGCCGTGCGCGCGCTGTAGATTGAGCTGGCCGGTGAAGGCGTCCACCGTCTCGCCGGACCAGCCGAACCACAGCCCGCTGTACTCGCGCAGCGCGGCGGACAGCGCCACCGCGAGCCCGCCCTGGTTGCCGCCGCCTTCGCCGGTGGGCGGCTGGACGCGGTTGGAGATGATGATCAGGCGGCTCAGCGGAAGGCGCTCCACGGCTGGGACAGGAGGACGGCGCAGTTAATCAGCCCGACCAGCGAATAGGTCTGCGGATAGTTGCCCCACAGCTCGCCGGTCTGCGGGTCGATGTCCTCCGACAGGAGCCCGGCGGGGGTGCGCCGCGCGAGCATCTCGGAGAAGAGTTCGCGCGCGTCCGCGTCTCGGCCGGTGTGGTGCAGCGCTTCAATCAGCCAAAAGGTGCACACGTTGAAGGCGGTGTGCGGCAACCCGAAGTCGTCCTCCGTCGCGTAGCGCAGCATGTGCGAACCGCGGCGCAGGCCGGCCTCGCAAGCTTCCAGCGTGCCGCGGAACCGCGGGTCGTCAGGGCTCAGGAAGCGTAGGTCGAGCAGCTGGATCAGGCTCGCGTCGAGATTGTCGTGGCCGAAGGTCGCCGACATTCGGTCCGTGTCCGGCCGCCACGCCGCCCCTTCGATCGCGGCGCGCAGCCGGGCGGCGTGGCCGGCCCAATGGGCGCGGCGTTCCGCCAGCCCCAGCGCGGCGGCCGCGTTGGCCAATCGATCGCACGCCGCCCAGCACATAGCGGCGGAGTAGGTGTGGACGTTGGCCTTGGTCCGGAGCTCCCACAGTCCCGCGTCGGGCTGGTCGAAGGCGGCTATGGCCCGCTCCCCCACCCGCTCCAGCGCGCGGAAGTCCTCCAGGCCCGCCGGGCGGAACAGCCGCCGGTCGAAGAAGGCCTGCGCGTTGGACAGGACGATCTGGCCGTAGGCGTCGTGCTGCACCTGCCGGTAAGCGTCGTTGCCGACGCGCACGGGGCCCATGCTCCGGTAGCCGGGGAGCGCCGGGGCAAAGCCCTCCTCCAGCCGCGCCTCCCCGCCCACGCCGTAGAGCGGCTGAATGTGCCCGCCGCTGGCCTGGTCGACGATGTTACGGAGATACTCCAGATAGCCTTCGAGCACGTCGAGCGCGCCCAAGCGGTTGAGCGCCTGCACCGTGTAGTAGGCGTCGCGGATCCAGCAGTAGCGGTAGTCCCAGTTGCGCTCGGACCCGTCGTGCTCGGGAACCGAAGTCGTGAGCGCGGCGACGATCGCGCCCGTCTCCTCGTGTTGGCAGAGCTTGAGAGTGATCGCCGATCTGATCACCGCGTCCTGCCACTCGGGCGGGGTGGCGAGCCCGCGCACCCAGCCGCGCCATTCGGCCATCGTGCGCTCGAGCATCAGGTCCACCGCCGGCCCGAGCTCGTCGGCGAAGCCTTCGTCCGGGCCGAGGAAGAAGTGAAGCGGGCGCTCGACGCGGAATGCCCCCTCCGCCTCCACCAGCCCCACCGGCGCATCGGTGGTGAGGCGCAGCGTGAGGCCGGGCAGCAAATAGCGGAGGTGGTTGGAGCCGCTCGTCACCGGCGGGACCATCGCGCCCCAATCGCCCGCGGGCCTGAGCCGCACGCGGACGCGCGGCGAGCCGGCGAGCGGGCGCACGATCCGCGCGAAGGCGACCGGGCGGTAGGTGCGGCCGAGCCGGCGGTAGCGGGGGCAGAAGCTCAGGATTTCCAGCGCGTTGCCCGCGCCGTCGCGCTGCACGGTGCGGAGTACCGCCGTGTTGCGCAGGTAGTCCTGCTCGGTCTCGGTCGCGCCCTCGAGCGCCACGTCCCAAAACCCGCGCTCGGGCGCCTCGCCGCCGAGCAGCGCGGAAAAGGCGGGATCGCCGTCCACCCGCGGCACGCAGCCCCAGACGAACCGCCCGCCGCTGTCCAACAGCGCGGAGACTTGGCAATTGCCGATCGGCCAAAGGTCCAGATCGCTCACGCCGCGAGCCAGTCGTGCACCGCGGCTACGTCGGGGAGCCGGTAGACAGCGGCCGTCTCCCGCGCGGGGCCGACGAGCACCCCCGCGCCGCCCGCCGCGGCGGCCGCCTCGAACCCGTCCTCGTCCGTCAGGTCGTCGCCGACGAACAAGGGCAGGCAGCCGGCCATCGGCGGCTCGGCGAGCATCGCTCGCACCGCGCCGCCCTTGCCCTCGCCCGCCAGCCGCATATCGAGCATCATCTTGCCCGGCTGGAGCTCGAAGCGGTGCTCGGCCGCCAGCGCATGCGCGAACTCGGCCGCCTCCGCCTCCAGCGTCGGGGCGAGCCGGTAGTGAAGCGTCAGGCCGAAGCTCTTTTCCTCGACCAGCAGCCCCGGCCGCTCGGCCGCGAAGCGCCGCGCCGACGCCGCGGCCGTGTCGAACGCGCCCGCCGCGCCCGGCCACTCCAGCCGGCCGTCGGCATAGCGCCGCTCGCCGCCGTGGCTTCCCGCCACCGCCGCGACCCGGGCGGGGTGGAGGAAGCCGTCGATCTGCGCCACCGAACGCCCGCTCACCAGCGCCATGCGCCCGCCGAGCGCTTCGGCCAGCCGGCCGAGCAGCGCGCGCAACGCGTCCCCAACCCGAATCGCGTCCGGCCGCTCGGCCAGCTCGACTAGCGTGCCGTCGAAATCGAGGAACAGCCCATGGCGTGCCCGGTCGAGCGGCGGGGGCGGAGGCAAGCTGCTGAAATCCATCGCGCGCTCCCCTGCCGCCTGGGGCCGGCGCGCGCAACCGCGCGGATTCGGCTAATCGTCTACCGTGCGGCAACCGTTCGGTGGCATCGCTGGTCGCCAGGAGGTTCGCAATGCGCGTCGAAGCCGAACTATTGCCGGAAGCGCCGATGGTGGAGCGCCGCGCCGTGCGCCACGCCCTGTCGTGCGAGGCCAAGGTACGCGAGCGCGGCAAGACGGGGCTGTCCGTCCACATCCTCCACATCTCCACCTCCGGTTGCCGGATTGAGACCGGCTACGACCTGCCGTTGCGCGCCTACGTCTGGCTCAAGATGCCGGAGCTAGAGAGCTGGACCGCGCACGTCACCTGGTGCCGGGGGCGCTTCGCGGCATGCAACTTCGAACGCACACTCCATCCCGCGGTGGTGGAGCGGCTGACGGCGCGCTAACCGTCGCACGTTTCCGCGCCGTCAGCCTAGTTCGACCAGCGGTTGAAACCCGCCGAAGATCATCCGCTTGCCGTCGAACGGCATCGGGTTGCGCGCCGGATCCATGCGCGGCTCGTTCTTGATGAATTGCTCGTCCATCATCTTGGCCATGGCCGCGTCGCGCGTTTCCTTGTCGGGCCACTCGATCCAGGACAAGACCACGCTCTCCCCTTCCTCGGCCGCCACCGCGCGGCGGAAGTCGGTGACCTGGCCTGCGGGCACGTCGTCCTCCCAGCATTCCACAATCCGTGTCGCACCCAGCTCCACGAACAGCGGATCGGCGGTGCGGGCGTGGTCGATGAAGCGCTGCTTGTTCGCGGCGGGCACCGCAATCACGAAACCGTCGACGTAGCTCATCGTCCTACTCCCTTCGCGGGCGCGCCGATCGACCAGGTGTGGCCGAACGGGTCGCGCAATTGGCCGTAGCGGTCGCCCCAGAACTGGTCGGCGAGCGGCATGGTCGCGACAGCGCCGGCTTCCGTCGCGCGAGCGAACCAGCGGTCCGCGTCGTCGACCTGAAGGTGGAGCGCGACCGCCGCCGGTGTTCCAACCTCACGCCCGGTGTACTCCGGGAAATCGTCGTTCAGCATCACGGAGCCGCCGTTCACCGCCAAGTGGGCGTGGATAATGCGGCGGCCGTCCTCCCCGCGCATCGGCGGCATCGCCTGCTCGGCCCCGAAGGCGCGCTCGTACCAGGCGATCGCCTCGGCCGCGCGGCCGTCGCCGATGGTCAGGTGCGGCGTGACGCCCGCCGTTGGGCCGTGGTTCTCCCGCGCGCTCACATCCCCCTCCCGTCGTCCGTGGCGACCCGCTCGCGCAGTCGCTCCTCCTGGTCGGCTAGCTCCGGCGTCATCGCCTCGCCGAAGTCGGCAAGCTCAAACAGCGGGCGAAGCTCCAGCTCGCCGCCGTCCGGCATCGGGTTGGGGCAGCGCTTCGCCCACTCGACCGCCTCAGCCATGTCCTTGACCTCCCACAGCCAGAAGCCCGCGACTAGCTCGCCGACCTGAGGAAAAGGGCCGTCAACCACCGCGCGGGCCATCCCGTCAAAGCGCACCCGCTTGCCCGCGGACGAAGGGTGCAGCCCCTCGCCCGCCTTCAGCACGCCCGCGGCGGCCAGCTCCTCGTTATATCTGCCCATTTCCTCCAGCAGCTCGGTCGGGGGCATTGTCCCCGCCTCGCTGTCGGCCGTCGCCTTGACCAGTACCATCACCCGCATCTCTTCCTCCATCGCCCCGCTCAAGCGGCCTTGCGCGGCTGCTCCAGCGCCGCCGCGTCCATCCACATCACGTCCCAGTTGTGTCCGTCCGGGTCCTCGTAGCCGCGGCCGTACATGAAGCCGTGGTCCTGCGGCGGCGACGGGTCCGCCGCGCCCCCCGCGCGTACCGCGGCCTCCACCGCCGCGTCGACTTCCGCGCGGCTGTCCGCGGACAGGCAGAGCGACACCTGCACGGCCACGTGCGCGTCGACGATCGGCTTGCTCGTGAACTGACGCCACTTATCGTGGGTGAGCAGCATGACGTGGATCGCCTCGCTCAGCACCATGCACGCGGCGGTGTCGTCGCTGAACTGCGGGTTCCTCGTTGCCCCTACCGCCTCGTAGAAAGCGACGGAGCGCGCCAGGTCGCTCACCGGCAGGTTAATGAAGATCAGTTTGGCCATCCACTCCTCCCATTGCCGACTCGATGTTTGCGGAGCATGACGCTTTCTGTTACGGATCGCAACTATGCAGTTACAAAAAGCAACTGATACGGCCAAGCGAAGCTACAACGACGCCTGTGGGGCCGCCCACGCGCTCGATCTAGCCGGCGAACGCTGGGCGCTGCTCGTGATCCGCGAGCTGATCTTCGGGCCCAAACGGTTCAGCGACCTGCGCGCTGACCTGCCCGGCATCAGCGCCAACGTGCTGACGCAGCGGCTGGAAGGGCTGGAGGCCGCAGGCGTGCTGCTTCGCCGCCGTTTTCCCCCACCCGCGGCGACCCAAGTATACGAGCTCACGCCCTGGGGCTACGAGGCCGAGCCGATCTTCGTCGCGCTCGGCCGCTGGGCGGCGCGCTCGCCCGCGCACGATCCGACGCTGCCGCTCAGCGCCGTGTCGCTGATGCTCTCCTTCCGCACCATGTTCGACGCGACCCGCGCCGACGGGTTCAAGGCACGGGTCGGCTTCCGCCTGCCCCGCGATGGCTTCGTCGCGCGGGCGGCAAAGGGCCGCCTCCGCATCCGCCGCGAGGAGCCGCGCGAGGCGGACGTCGACGCGCTCCTCGCCGGCCCACCGCCCGCCGTCGCCGCCGCGGCATACGGCGGCGTCCCGCTCGACCAACTGGAGACCGACGGCTTGCTCGGCCTTACGGGCGACCGCGCGCTGGCCGCGCGCTTCCTGTCCCTGTTTCTGCTGCCGCCCAAGGCAGTGGCCGCACCTGGCGTCGCCGACTAAGAGCCCGCCCCCTCGCGCCACGCGAGCGTAATGGACATTCGCCGGTTCTTGGGGTCGTAGCGGTCGGCCGGGTTGTACGGCTCGCGGTCCGCCACCCCCTCGATCCGCGCGAAGCGCGCCGGGGCCAGGCCCGCCTCGCCCAGCGCCACCCGCGTCGCCTCCGCCCGCGCGGTGGACAGGAGCCAATTGCTCATGGTCCGCCCCGCCGCGTAGGGCAGCGCGTCCGTGTGGCCGCGCACAATCACCTGGTTGGGCACGCCAGCCACCACCTGCGCCACCGCGCCCAGCAGTTCGCGCGCTTCACCCGACAAGCTGTCGGTGCCCAGCCGGAACATGGAGAAGTCGGCCTCGTCGACGAGGTCGATCCACAGGCCTTCGCGCGTGTCGGTAAAGCGTACCTTGCCGCTCAGCCGGCGCAGCGCCGCCTTCGCCGCCATGTGCTCCGTCAGCCGCTTCTTCAGCGCCTCGAAGCGCTTCCGGTCCTCCGCCCGGGCCTCGCCCTCATTCGGGCCGCCCTCGGTACCCTGCGGGATGACAATGGAGCGGCTTCCCGTGTGCGTCGCCCCGTGCGGGTAACTGTCCTTGGCGATGATCGAGTCGCCGCCGAGCAGGCAGTTGGAGCCCGCGCTGTTCTGCCTCAATTCGACCAGGGTCGGCGTGAAATCGTCGGTGAGCCAAGTCGTAGGCGGCGCAGGAGTTTGCCCGGCGCGGGCGGTTTACAAGCGTGCCGCCCTTCCCCACCGACGCCCCATGCCGATCGCCGCCCTCACCCTCGCCGTAGTCGGCCTCGACTTCCCCAACGAGCGCGGCCCCGCGCGGCGCTTCGAGCTGGCGCTGATCCGGCCGGGGGAGCCGGTGGAGCTCCGGCCGGAGCCGCGCAACCCAGCGGACCCGCGCGCGGTGGGGGTGTGGAGCGCGCGCGGCGTGCGGCTCGGCTTCCTGTCCGCCGAACGGTGCGGCTGGATCGGCGGGATGATCCGCGACGGGCGCGAGGTGCGGGCGGCGTTCCAGGGGACGGCGGGGCGCGCGGCGTTCGTCCGCGTCGCCTTCGACGGGGCGGAGCCGGTGCTGCCGACGGTGGGCCCGGCAGGGCCGGAGCGGGCCGACGACGGCTTCTGGCCGGACGAGCCGCCGAGCGATTGAGCGACGCAGACCCGTCCGGCTTCGACATCGGGCGCGCGGCGCGCTAGGCACGGCGGAAAAGAGGGGTGGTCGATGGGGGTGGAAAGGCACGAACCGCGGCGACGGTCGGCGCACGCGGCCGCGGGGACGGTGCGGTGATCCCCGCGCCCTTCCTCCTCTACCTCGGGCACGGCGCGGACCCGCTCGGCATCAAGACCTCGCGCGGGCTGGCCGAGTTCCGGCGCGGGGACTGCGTGGGCGAGTTCCGGTCTGACGAAGGCCCGCTCACCCTAGGGCTGCCGCGGCTCGGGATTCGGGAGGCCGCCGCCCTGGGCGCGCGCACCCTGGTGCTCGGTATCGCCGGGCCGGGCGGGCGGCTGCCGGCCGAGTTGGTCGACGACGCGGCTGAGGCATTGGAAGCCGGACTGCACGTCGCCGCCGGGCTGCACGAGCGGCTGCGCGACCAGCCGCGGCTCATCGCGCTGGCCGCCGCGCGCGGGCTCGAGCTGTTCGACGTGCGCGATCCGCCGGCGGACCTCGCGGTCGGCACGGGCGCGCCGCGCGCGGGACGACGGCTGCTCACCGTCGGCACCGACTGCTCCGTCGGCAAGATGTACGCGACCCTCGCGCTGGCGCGGGGCCTGCGGGCCCGCGGCCTTTCCGCCGACTTCCGCGCGACGGGGCAGACGGGCATCCTGATCGCCGGGAGCGGCGTGCCCGTCGACGCGGTGGTCGCCGACTTCATCTCCGGCGCGATCGAGCGGCTCGCGCCCGCGCGCGACGACGGCGGCTGGGACCTGATCGAGGGGCAGGGCTCGCTGTTCCACCCGTCCTTCGCCGGCGTTTCGCTCGGGCTGCTGCACGGCGCGCAGGCGGAGGCGCTGGTGCTCTGCCACGAGCCGGGGCGGCCGCACCTGCGGCTGCTGCCCGGCTTCCCGGTGCCGGGCCTTGCCGAGTGCCTGGCGCGCAACCTGGAGGCGGCGCGGCTCACCAGCGCGCACGTCCGTGCCGTCGGCGTCTGCCTGAACACCTCCGCGATGGCCCCCGCCGACGCGCGCCGGCTGTGCGCGGAAACGGAGGACGCGCTGGGCCTGCCCTGCACGGACCCGATCGCCTTCGGCGTCGATCCCATCATCGACCGGCTGCCGTGCCCCGCGTCCTGACCGTCCGGGCCGCGCGCTTCCCGCTCGCTCGGCCGTTCCGCATCGCGCGCGGCGTCAAAACGGCGGCGGACGTGATCGTGGTGGAGCTGGGCGGGGGCGACGTCACCGGCCGTGGCGAAGGCGTCCCCTACCCGCGCTACGGCGAGAGCGTGAAGGGCGCGCTCGCCGCGGTGGAGGCGGCGCGGGCGCTGGTGGAGGGGGGCGCGGGCCGGGCCGAGCTGCTTCAAGCCATGCCGCCCGGCGCGGCGCGCAACGCGGTCGACTGCGCGTTGTGGGACCTGGAGGCTCGGGCTGCGGGGCGGGACGTCGCCGCTCTGCTCGGCGCGCCCCGGCCGGGGCCGCTCGCCAGCGCACTCACCATCGGCTTGGACGCGCCGGACGCGATGGCGCGAGCGGCGGCGGCGGTCGCGGACGCGCCGCTCCTGAAGGTGAAGGTCGACGCGGACGACCCCGAAGCGCGGCTGCGGGCGGTGCGCGCGGCGGCGGCGCGGGCCGCGCTGATCGTCGATCCCAACGAAAGCTGGGATCGCCCGCTCGTGGAGCGGCTGGGGCCGGCGCTGGCGGCGCTGCGCGTCGACCTGCTGGAGCAGCCGGTGCCCGCGGGCGAAGACGATTGGCTTGAGGGCTACGTCGCGCCCGTGCCGATCTGCGCCGACGAGGCTGTGCACACCGCAGCCGACCTGCCCGTCGTCGCCCGCCGCTACCAGGCGGTGAACGTCAAGCTCGACAAGGCGGGCGGGCTGACGGCCGCGCTGGAGCTCGCGGCGGCCGCGCGCGGTGCGGGGCTCCGGCTGATGTGCGGTTGCATGATCAGCTCCTCCCTGTCGATCGCCCCCGCGCTCCACGTCGCGCGGGCCGCGGACTTCGTCGATTTGGACGGCCCGCTGTGGCTGGCCGACGACCGGCCGGGCGGGGTGCGCGACGAGGGCGGCGTCCTGCACCCGCCCGCGCCGGGCTTCTGGGGGGAGGCATGACGCACGCCCTCCGCGCCTGGTTCGCGATCCCCTTATGGAAGCGCGTCCTCGGGGCGCTGCTTCTCGGCCTTCTCCTCGCCGCGGTCGCGCCGGAGGCGGCACCCGCGGTGGCGTGGGCCGGCGAGCTGTTCGTGCGCGCGATCCGCATGCTGGTCGTGCCCGTGGTGCTCGTCACGGTGGCCGCCGGTATCACCGCGCTCGGCGACCCCAGGCGCATCGGCGGGCTCGGCGGACGCGCGGTGGGGCTGTTCGCGCTGACCACGGCGGCAGCCGTATCCGTCGGGATGGCGGTCGCCGGCCTCGTCGGCCCGGGCGTGGGGGCGCCGCTCGGCGGCGCCGTGCCGAAGGTGCTGGGCGAGCCCCCTTCCCCCTACGACCAGCTGCTGGGCATCGTCCCCACCAATATCTTCGAAGCGCTGGCGAAGGGCGACATGCTCGCCGTGCTGTTCGTCGCGATCCTGCTCGGCGTCGGCGCACTCCTGGCGGGGGAAGCGGGGCGGCCCCTCGCGGAGCTGCTCCGCTCGGCGTCGGCGGTACTTCTCAAGGTGGTCGGCGTGGTCATGGAGTTCACGCCCTTCGGCGTGTTCGCGCTGGTCGCCAACGCTGTCGCAGCCGCAGGCGCCGCGGTGTTCGTCAACGTCGGCTGGCTGGCCTTGGCGGTCCTGCTCGGCTCGACTGCGCAGGTGCTCCTCGTCCACCTGCCCTTGCTCCGCTTCGCCGCGCGGGTGCCGGTGGGGCGTTTCTATCGCGGCACGGCCGACGCCCTCCTCGTCGCCTTCTCCACCGCGTCGAGCTCGGCGACGCTCCCCGCGGCAATGCGCGCGGCTGAACGGCTCGGCGTCGGCCGTCCGGTGTTCTCCACCGTGCTGCCGCTCGGCGCGAGCATCGGCAAGGACGGCACCGCGATGTACGTCGGGCTGCTCAGCGTTTTCACGCTGCAGGCGCTCGGCCAGCCGCTCACGCCCGCGACCTACGCGCTGGTGCTGCTCACAGGCGCGCTCGCCGCCTTCGGCACCGCGCCCGTGCCCTCGGCGAGCCTGTTCATGCTCGCCGCCGTGCTCTCGGCGGTCGGCGTGGCCCCGGAGCAGACGTCGCTGGTGGTCGGCTTCGTGCTGCCCTTTGACCGGCTGCTCGACATGACCCGCACCGTGCCGAGCGCGAGCGCCAACCTTACAGTGGCGACCACGGTGGCGCGCTGGGAAGGGGAGCTGGACGAGTGGGCGATGCGGGGGAGCGAAGAAGGTCGGAGAGTTGACCTGCCGCCGGCCGCAGTCGATCCACGCGTCGCCGGCGGCGACGAGCTTGCGGAGGCGAGGTGATATGCGCAGCGGAATGCCGAAACCCGGCGAGTTCCTGTGGGGCACAGCGACCGCCGCGCACCAGATCGAGGGCAACAACGTCAACTCGGATTTCTGGGTCGTCGAGCATGCGACGCCCACCTTGTTCCGCGAACCTTCGGGCGACGCCTGCGACAGCTACCACCGCTACAACGAGGACGCCGCGCTGGCCGCCGGGCTCGGCTTCAACGCGCACCGTTTCGGCATTGAATGGGCGCGGATCGAGCCCGAGCCGGGGCGGTTCTCCGCGGCGGCGCTGGACCATTACGCAAGGGTGCTTGAGAGCTGCCGCCGCCACGGGCTCGCGCCTATGGTAACGCTGAGCCACTGGACCGTGCCGCGATGGTTCGCGGCGCGCGGCGGCTTCGAGCAAGCGGACAGCGTCGACCTGTTCGCCCGCTTCGCCGACAAGGTCGGTCGCCGGCTGGGCGGCCTGATGACGGCGGCGACCACGTTCAACGAAGCCAACATCGGCCGCCTGGCGCGCGTCCTGTTCAACGCGGACGGCCCCCGGTTCCGGGCGGCGTCGCGCGCCATGTTCGCGGCGGCGGCCGAGGCGTCCGGTTCCGATCGGTTCGCGTCCGTGCTGTTTCCGGACCTGGCCAGATCTGAGGAGAACCAGATCGCGGCACACGTCGCCGCCGTGCAGGCGCTCAAGGCCGCGGACGACCTGCCCGTCGGGCTCACCTTGACCATGCAGGCCGTCGAGGCCGCGGAGCCCGGGGCGGACGTCGAGGCGTTCACCGACGAACTCTACGGCGCCTGGCTCGGCGCGGCCGAGCCCTGCGACTTCGTCGGCGTGCAGACTTACACGCGCATCCGCGTGGGCGCCGCGGGGCGGCTGCCGCCGCCGGAGGGCGCGGAAAGGACGGGGGCGGGTTATGAATTCTACCCGCAGGCGCTCGGCGACACGATCAGGTTCGCGGCCGAACGGTTGAGGAAGCCCATCTACGTGACCGAGAACGGCATCGCGACCGACGACGATGCCCGGCGCGTGGCGTATATTGACGCCGCCCTGGCCGAGCTGAGGCGGGCGCAGGCCGACGGGATCGACGTGCGCGGCTATTTCCACTGGTCCTTGCTGGATAATTTCGAGTGGACGGCCGGCTATTCCCAGAAGTTCGGGCTCGTCGCGGTGGATCGCGCGTCGTTCGAGCGCACGCCGAAGCCGAGCGCCCGGCACCTGGGGCGCATCGCCTCGAGTGCGCGGACCTAGGCCGCAGCGGGCGCGGGTCGCCACGGGCGCGGCGCGCGGCGGAGCGGCCCGCTCACGGCCGCCGCGTCAGCCTCCGCTCGAAGAACCCTTCCGTCGCCCGGAACGCCCGCAGCCAGTTGTCGTGCCGGAAGAAGCCGTGCCGCTCGTTCGGCAGCACCAGCTCCTCGTAGGGCACCCCCCGCGCTGCCAGCTCGCGCGCGAGCAGCAGCGACTGGGCGAAGGGGACGTTGCGGTCGTCGTCGCCGTGGATCAGCAGCACCGGCGAGCGCCAGCGGTCGATGGCGGCCAAAGGCGAGCTGTCCCACTGGAGCCGCCGCGCCCGCTCCTGCGCTTCCGGCGACAGCGTGTTGGCGACGGGGCGGAGCAGGCTGTGCACGCCGTGCAGGTCGACGCCCCCGGCGAACAGGGCGCTGTCCCGGGCGAGCGCGAGCGCCGCGAGATAGCCGCCCCAGCTGCCGCCCCAGACGCCGATCCGGGCGGAATCGGCGCTCGGCTGCGCGGCGAGCCACCTGCCGGCGGCGAGCACGTCGCGGTACTCGGACGCGCCCTCGCGGCCCGTCTCCGCCGCGTCGCGCCAGCGCAGCCCGTAGCCGGTGCCGCCGCGGTAATTGACGGACAGCACGTGGAAGCCCCGCGCGGCGAGGTGCTGGTTTAAAAGGTAGGTGCGCGAGTAATAAGCGGACGGGTGGAAGCCGCGCAGCATCTGCCGCCGCGGGCCGCCGTGGATGAAGACGAGCGCGGGGCAGCGGCGCGGCGCGGCGCATCCCCGCGCGCGGAAGAACTGGCCGCGCACCGCTAGCCCATCCGTCGCGCGGAAGGTGACGGACTCGGGCGCCGCCGCGCGGGGCATCGCGGCGGGCGGAGCGAGCGGCGTCGCGCGGTCGCCGAGCAGGACGGGGTGCGCCGGACTGTCGGCGTCCGTCGCCACCGCCGCCACCGCGCTCCCCGCCACGACGGGCAGCGAGTGGATCGCGTCGCCCGCGCCCGCCCCCAGCCGGACGGGCGCGCCCGCTGCCCCGCGCCGCCACACGCGCCGCCCGTCGGGCTCGTCGGCGTTGGCGGCGTAGAGCAGCGCGCGGTCGTCCGGGCCGAGGAGGAAAGTCTCCACCTCGTACTCGCCGGCGGTGAGCGGCTGCGGCGTCCCGCCCTTCGCGGCGTCGAGCGCGTGGACGTGCAGCCAGCCCGTCCGCTCCCACGGGAACAGGATGCGCCCGTCCCGGCTCCAGTGAAGGTTGCGGCTCCGCGTCCCCGCCCAGCGCCCGCCGGGGCCGGGCGGCGCGGCCCACAGGACGCGGGCGCCGCCGCTGGCGGCGTCGACGACGCGGATCGACCACCAAGCGCCGACGTCCGGCGCAGTCCCCGGCGGCGGGCTCATGTGGCGGACGAAGGCGAGCTCGCGCCCGTCGGGCGAAAAGGCGGGCTCGGCGGCATGGCCGAGCCCCGGATCGAGGTAGCGCAGCCGCGGCTCGGTCCCGTTCGTGGGAGTCGGGTCGAGCAGCGCGACGTAGCCATGCTCGCCGCGGTCCTCGACGAAGGCCAGCCGCGCGCCGTCGGGCGACCAGAGAAGGCGCGACGCGCTCCCCTTCACCCGGGCGAGGCGGCGGGGCGGCGCGCCGCGCGTCCAGAGCCGGATCTCGTTCCCCTCCAGAAAGGCGAGCCGCTCGCCGCCGGGCGCGAAGGCGGGCGAGTGGCCCTCGCCGACCAATTCGGGTGCCCCGCCCGTCGTCGACACGACGAACAGCTGCTGCGGCGGCGCGACCGGGGCCGCGCCGGCGTTCGGTAGCGCCTCGTCCGGCCACTCCTCGTCGCCACCGCGGACGAAGGCGAGCAGCCGCCCGTCGTCGCTGAGCGCCAAGCCGTGGAGCTGCCGACCGTCGTCCTCCGCGAAGCTCGTGAGGCGGCGGGCGGGGCGGCCGGGCCCGCCGACCCACAGGTTGCGGACGCCCGCCCGGTTCTCGACCCAAGCGAAGAGCGGAACCTGCTTCGCTCCGGTCAGCCCGCCCGCGTGCGGCAGCGCGAGCGCCTCGGCGAGCGGGTCGCGCTGCGCGAGGACGGGCTGGGCAAGCAGGAGCAGGAGGTGCCAGGGCCAGCGGCGGAGGAGGGAGCGCAGCGTCATGCGCGTTCCCTTGCGGCCGAGGGCGGCGGTCGGCAAGCGCCCGGTCGCATCGGCTTCGCCCCGCCCTTGAGCCGAAAAGGCGGAAGAAAGACGACGAAGTTGACCACGCGCCTTAGGCTCGCGGCGTGACCCGCATCCCGCCGCTCCGCGCTCCCTTGCTCGCCCTCCTTCTCCTCCTCGCGCCCGCCCCGGCCGCGGCCGCCGACGCGGCGCTCCAGGCGCGGGTGGAGCGTGCACCTGCTGCGCTGGATCGCAGAGCAATCTTGGGACGCGGCGTGGCGGGACACGCTGCCGGTGGCGGGCGCGGACGGCACGCTCGCCGGGCGTTTCCGGGGCACGCCGCTCGAGGGACGCCTCTTCGCCAAGACGGGGTCGCTCAACGCGACCAATGCGCTGTCGGGCTACCTCCTGACGCGGAACGGGCGCACCCTGCTCTTCTCCGCTTTCGCCAACGACGTGCCGCCGGGCGCGGACGGGGCGGCGGTCATCGACCGCGCGCTGCTGCTCGTCGCGGCGGACTAGGCCGTGTCCGCCTTGGCGGCAGCCTGTTGCGCCGGCGTCATATTTCTGGAACTTACAGCGGGGGCGGTGGCGCAGGGCGGAGACCTCGCGGCGCCGTCGGGGAACCGAGGGGGGATCACCATGCGTGTTCGCGCGCCGTTCAAGGCCGTTTTGTTGTCGGGCGCGGCGTTCGCCGGCCTCAGCCTGTCCGCCGCGGCCGCCGCGCAGGTCACCGATCCGGAGGACACCACACCGCCCGCCGTCACCCCCACCGGCGCGGCGACGCCCGACGAGGGCGCGGAGGTGACGGTGGCCGAGGAGGGCGCGGGCGAGGCCATCGTCGTCACCGGCTCGCGCATCCGGCGCGACCCCAACGACAGCCCGCTGCCCTTGCAGATCGTCACCACGGACGAGATCGAACGCAACGGCATCAACAATCCCGAACAGCTGCTTCAATTCCTCACCACCAACGGCACGGGCGCGGACAACCTCGCGTCCAACGCCGACGTCACCTCCGGCCAGCAGCGCGGCAACAACGGCGCGTCCTTCGCCAACCTGCGCGGCCAGGGCTCGGGGGCGACGCTGGTGCTCCTCAACGGCCGCCGCGTCGCCTCCCACGGGCTCCAGGGCTCGGCGGTGGACGTCAACCAGATCCCCTTCTCCGCGATCGAGCGGGTGGAGGTGCTGAAGGAGGGCGCGTCCGCCATCTACGGCTCGGACGCGATCGGCGGCGTGATCAACTTCATCCTGCGCAAGGACTACCAGGGCGTCGGCGTGCAGGGTTTCGTCGACGTCGCGGAGGAAGGCGACCACACGATCTACCGCACCTCCGCCATCGCCGGCTACGGGGACCTCCGGTCGGACGGGTTCAACATCATGGGGGCAGTCAGCTTCAGCGACGTGCCCGAGCTGCGCGGGAACCAGCGCGACTTCGTGAACACCTTCCAGCCCGACCGGGGCCTCTCCCCCGACACGCGCGGCACGCCGTTTGGGACGATCTTCCCGCTGGCCGGCACCTTCTTCCCCGACGCCGCCTCCACCCCGCTGATCCCCGGCACGACCACGCGGGCGAGCGGCGGCCTCAACGTGCTCGACCTGCCCGGCCGCGAGGGCTGCGGCGTGATCGACGGCCAGGGTCCGTACGACGCGGAGCTGTGGACCACCCCGTCCGCCGCGCTCGCCTGCGCCTGGGACACCGGCCGCGCCGCCGTGCTGCAGCAGCCGTTGGAGACCTTCACCTGGCTCGGGCGCGCGGTGGCGCGGCTAGGGGAGCACGAGATCGCGCTGGAGGCGACGGGCTCCGACGCCACCGCGATCAAGCGCTTCTCCAACGTCCAGATCACGCCCAACACCACCACCCAGCGCTACGAGCATCCGGTCGGCGCACCGGGCTACGACGTCGTCTACAGCCGGCTCCTCCAGGCCTTCCCGACGCTCGCTGCGCGGGCTCCCGACGGTTTCGCCTACCGCTGGCGCTGCATTGAGTGCGGCCCGCGCGAGATCGTCACGGACACGCAGACGGCGCGCTACGCGCTCGGGCTGGAAGGACCGCTCTTCTCGCGCTGGGACTACCGCGCGGGGCTGTCATACGCCGAGTCCGAGTCGCAGTCTGAGCTAGGTTCCGGCTTCTACTATCGCGGCACGCTCGCCAGCGGCGCGCCGGACCCCAACGTGCCGCTCGTGCCCGGAACGACGAACCTGCGCGGGCTGATCGGTGCGCTGAACAGCGGGCTGATCAACCCGTTCTTGCTGCCGGGTCAGGCTCAATCCGCGGCGGGGTTGGCCGCGTTGCAGTCGGCGTCGGCCGAAGGCGTGATCCTGTACGGCGGCAAGTTCTCGGTGACGCAGGTCGACGGCTCCGTCTCCGGGCCGCTGTTCGACCTGCCCGGCGGCGCGGTGCAAGTCGCCTTCGGCGTCGACTACCGGAAGGAGAAGTACCGCTTCAACGGCGACGTCCGCGACGTGGTGAACCGGCCGGTGATCATCGCCGCGCCGTTCGACGACGCCAACGCGCTCGGCGGCGCGTCGCGGGAGATTAAGGCGGCCTACGCCGAGATCCTGATCCCGTTCTTCGACGAGCTCGACATCACGCTCGCCGGGCGGATCGACGAATATACGGGGTTCGGCACGACCACCAACCCGCTGGTCAACTTCCTGTTCGAGCCGGTGCGGGGGCTGAAGTTCCGCGGCAACTACAACACCGCGTTCCGGGTGCCGACGTTCAATCAGATCTTCAACGGGCGGATCGAGTCGCTCTACACCGGCGCGGACCTCGCCGATCCGCGGACCTGCCCCGGCGCGCGGCCGGACCCGGCGCGGCCGGGCTGCGATAGCATCGCGCGGCAGGTGGACATCATTAACGGCGGCAACCCGGTGCTGGGGCCGGAAACGGCGGAGATGTATAGCCTAGGCGTGGTGTTCGAGGCCGGGCGCAACTTCAGTGCGTCCGCCGACTATTTCTCCATCACGCGCGACAACACCATCCAGGTGCTGACGCTCCGGCAACTCGTCGACAACTCTCAGCTTTTCGACGATCGCTTCGTCCGCGACGCAGGGGGTACGCTGCTGGCGATCGACCAAACCTTCATCAACGCCGGCGAGTCCAAGACGGAGGGCGTCGAGTTCGTCGTCCGCGCCGGGCTGGACGTGGGGCGCGGACGCTTCACGGCGGGGCTGGACGGGACCTTGCTGACGAAGAAGACGGAGCAGGTGGTCGCGGGGGCGCCGGTCGAGGACCGGCTGGGCGTGTTCTCCTTCAGCGGCGACCTCGGGCTAAAATGGAAGCACAACGCCTTCGTCAACTACTTCACGGACGACGTCAGCATCACCTTCACCCAGCTGTTCCGGAACGGCTACGCCAACCAGCAGCTGCCGGGCATCGCCAACGGCTCGGTGACGCGGCCGGACGTGCGGGCGCGGGTGAAGGACTACGTCACCTACAATCTGTCGGTCGCCTACACGGGGCTGGAGAACCTCCGGCTGACCGCGGGTGTCAAGAACCTGTTCGACACCGACCCGCCGTTCGCGATCAGCTACGACAGCTTCACGGGCGGAGGATCGAGCTGGGAGCCTCGCGTCGCCGACCCGCGCGGGCGCTCGTTCACCTTTCAAGCGGACGTGAAGTTCTAAGGGAGGCCGTCGCTGGTCAAGCCGTCGTCCCAGCGGAAGCTGGAACCGTTCTCGACCTGCACCGCCATGCAGCGACAGCAGTAGCGGGGCAGTCCTCCGCGAGAGCGGTCCTAGCTTCCGCTAGGACGACGCGCTTACCTTGATGGCGTGCTCACCGTTCCGGCAGCTTCGCCAGCAGCCGCTCCTCCACCGGGTGGTAGGCGGAGCGGCCCTCCGCCGGGGCGAGGTTCGCGGCGAAATAGGCGATGCCGACGCCGGCCGCGCGGTCGAGCCACAGGCCGGAGCGCAAGGAGTAGGCGTCGCCCGCGTGGCCGGCGAGGCGGCGCCCGGTCCCGCTCGGGTCGTCGCGACAGCCGGGAACGCGCGCGGGCAGGCTCTGGCTGCCGAGGCCGTAGGCGCAGTAGAAACCCCCGCTCGTGTCGCCATTGCGGCCGTCGAAGGTCCAAGCGGGGCGCAGCAGCTCGTCGACGCTCCGCGCGGACAGGAAGGCCCGCCCGCCGTGACGGCCGCGGTTAAGCAGCATGCGGCCGATCACGGCCAGCTCGCGCATCGAGATGCGCAGGCCCCCTTGCGGCGAGAACAGCGCCCCGTTGTCGCCGAGGACGTAGCCGGCCAAGTCGCAGCCGGAGCCTTCTGTCGCGACTGGGCACGCCGGCGGGCGGCCGCGCAGGTCGTCGCGCGCCACCGTGCCGTCCGGGCGGTAGAGCACCACCGCGCGGGCGGCGCTGCTGTCGCCGCACCCGCTCCAGTTGAAGCAGGCTTGAAGGCCGAGCGGCCGCAGCACCGTCCGGGCAATCAACCGGTCGAAGCGCTCGCCCGTCGCGCGCTCCAGCGCGGAGGCGATCACCGGATAGTTCATGTTGGAATAGCGGAAGAACGCGCCGGGCGGGTGGTCCGCGTCAAAGCTCCCCGGCCGGCCGAGCGCGTCGCGCACCGTGCGGCCGAGCGGGATGACGTAGTTGTCGCCCTCGTCCTTGATGCTGGAGGTGTGCGACAGGAGCGCGCGCAGCGTGATCGCCCGGTTCGGGTGCGCCGGGTTGCGCAGGGGCCAGTCGAGGTGGCCGGATACGTCGGCGTCCAGGTCCACCCGGCCCTCCTCCGCCAGCCGCATCACGCCGAGCGCGACGACGAGCTTGGACACGGAGGCGACGCGGACGGGATTGTCGGCGGTGGCGGCGCGGCCGCTCGCCCGGTCGGCGAGCCCCGCCGCCCCGGCGCCGGTCGTCCCGGCCGCGTCGAGCGCCGCCCAGGCGCTGGCCTCGCGAGGAGGCGCGGCGGTAGCCTCGGGCGGGCGCGCCCGGCACGCGCCCAGCGCGAGCAGGAGGAGGAGCGGGAGGACGAGACGCATGAACGGCCCTCGGGCCCGCGCCGCGGGCGGATGGAGTGGCGCGCCCGGCAGGGTTCGAACCTGCGACCCCGAGCTTAGAAGGCTCGCGCTCTATCCAACTGAGCTACGGACGCGTAGCTTCGCGCTATAGCCGATCGGGGCGCGGGCGGGAACGGGGGCGCGGCGATGATCCGCAGGGTGGAGGGCGAGGCGCTGGCGAGCGCCCGGTTCCGGTATTTCGATTTCGTGATGGCCGCTTTCGTCACCGTGCTGCTGCTGAGCAACGTCCTCGGCGCGGGCAAGGTGGCGAGCATCCCCCTGCCGCTGATCGGCGACTGGCCGTTCGGCGCAGGGATACTGTTCTTCCCGCTCGGCTACGTCATCGGCGACGTGCTGACGGAGGTGTATGGCTACGCCCGGGCCCGGCGGTGCATCTGGGCGGGATTCACCGCGCTCTTGTTCATGGCGGCGATGAGCTGGGTGGTGGTGGCGCTGCCGCCCGCGCCGGACTGGGAGGGCCAATCGGCTTACGAGGCGGTGTTCGGCCAGGTGCCGCGCATCGTCGGCGCGTCCATCGTCGCCTTCTGGGCGGGCGAGTTCGCCAACAGCCTGGTGCTCGCGCGGATGAAGGTCTGGACGGAGGGACGCGCGCTCTGGACGCGCACGATCGGCTCGACGGTGGTGGGCCAGGCGGTCGACAGCCTGCTCTTCTACCCGCTCGCCTTCCTGGGCGTCTGGCCGACGGAGCAGGTCGTCGCGGTGATGGGCACCAACTACCTGCTGAAGGTGGGCTGGGAGGTGCTGCTCACCCCGCTCACCTACCTCGTCGTGAACCGGCTGAAGCGGGCGGAGGGCGTGGACGCGTTCGACTCAGGCACTGATTTCACCCCCTTCGCCGTGCGGGCCTGACGGGTGGGCCCGTGGCGGCTCGGCAAGCTGTGGCTGGTCGACGCGCACGGCCTCGCCAAGGACGCGCTGCACGTCCACGTCGGGCTGAGCTTAATGCTGGGCGCGGCGGCCCTGCTCCGGCTGCGGCTGCGCGACCCGCGGCTCCCGGGCCTGGTGCTGCTCGCGGCGCTGGGGGGCGGGGCCTGGGACGGCTGGGACACGGTGCGCTACGACGGCGAAGCGCCGCGCTGGGCCGGGAGCGCGAAGGACGTGCTGAACACCTTGTTCTGGCCCGCCGTGCTTTGCGGGCTGGCGCTACACCAAGCTGCTGGGGCGCTAGGCGAGCGCCTCCACCAGACCCTCGAACAAGCGCCGCCCCCCTCGCCCACCGTGTGCGGGGTCGAAGGCGCGCTCGGGGTGGGGCATCAGGCCGAGCACGTTGCTGCGTTCGTTGACGATGCCGGCGATGTCGCGGGCGGAGCCGTTGCAAGGGTCGGCGTAGCGGAAGGCGACGCGGCCTTCGCCCTCCAGCCGGTCGAGCGTGGCCTCGTCCGCCTGGTAGTTGCCGTCGTGGTGGGCGACGGGCAGATCGATCACCTCGCCCGGCTCGTAGCGGCGGGTGAACGGCGTGTCCGCGTTGCCCACGCGGAGCGGGGCGTCGCGGCAGACAAAGCGTATCCCTGAGTTGCGCATCAAGGCGCCCGGGAGCAGCCCGGCTTCGGTCAGGATCTGGAAGCCGTTGCACACGCCGAGCACGGCGACGCCCTTGTCCGCCGCGTCCTTCACTGCGCGCATGACGGGCGAGCGCGCGGCCATCGCGCCCGAGCGGAGGTAGTCGCCGTAAGAGAAGCCGCCGGGGACGCCGATCAGGTCGAGGTCGTCCGGCAGTTCGGTCTCGCGATGCCAGAGCATGACGGGTTCCCGCCCGGTTGCTTCCCGTAGCGCGACCGCCAGGTCGCGGTCGCAGTTGGAGCCGGGAAAGACGACCACGGCGCTCCTCACGGCAGCTCCACGCGGTAATTTTCGATCACGGTGTTGGCGAGGAGCCGGCGGCACATCTCGTCGATCGCCTCCGCCGGGGTGCCGTCGGCGAGCTCCAGCTCGATCAGCTTGCCGACGCGGACGTCGGCGACGGCGTCGGCGAAGCCCAGCCCGTCGAGCGCGTGGTGGACGGCGCGGCCCTGCGGGTCGAGCACCCCGGGCTTGAGGGTGACGTGGACGCGGGCCTTCATGGGCGGGGCTCCAAAGCTCCCTCTCCCGCTGAGCCGAGAGAGGGTGAACCGTCCGGACAGGACGGTTCACGGGTGAGGGCACGCCCTATCGACGGGCGATTGCGGCGGTGGGCGGCCTACCCTCACCCAACCCTCTCCCGCAAGCGGGAGAGGGCTTCACTTGCCCCGCTTCTTGCGGTGGGTCTCCATGTCGAGCACCATGTTGGCGTCGCCTTCCGGCAGGAGGCCCAGCCGCCGCGCGATCTGCTGATAGGCCTCAATCTCGCCGCCGAGGTCGAGCCGGAAGCGATCCTTGTCGAGCTTCTCGTTGCTCTGCAGGTCCCATAGGCGGCAGCCGTCCGGGCTGATCTCGTCGGCGAGGATCACGCGGGCGTAGTCGTTCTCCCACAGCCGGCCGAACTCGAGCTTGAAATCGACGAGCCGGATGCCGATCGCCGCGAACATGCCGCTCAGGAAGTCGTTCACGCGGATTGCCATGTCGGCGATGTCGTTCATCTCGTCCTGGCTCGCCCAGCCGAAGCAGGCGATGTGCTCGTCGGCGACGAGCGGGTCGCCGAGCGCGTCGTCCTTGAGGCAATATTCGATGATGGTGCGGGGGAGCTGGGTCCCCTCCTCGATGCCCAACCGCTTGGACAACGAACCCGCGGCGACGTTGCGCACGATCACCTCCAGCGGGATGATCTCCACCTGGCGGATCAGCTGCTCGCGCATGTTGAGGCGGCGGATGAAGTGGGTGGGCACGCCGATGCGCCCCAACGCCGTGAACAGGTGCTCGCTGATGCGGTTGTTGAGCACGCCCTTGCCGGAGATCGTGCCCTTCTTCTGCGCGTTGAAGGCGGTCGCGTCGTCCTTGAAATACTGGATCAAGGTGCCGGGCTCGGGACCCTCGTAGAGGATCTTGGCCTTGCCTTCGTAGACTTGGCGGCGGCGTGCCATGGGCGGGCTCCCGGGAGCTGGAAAGAACGGCGCCCCGCGCCGCGGCGGGAGCTCGCGCGCGACACGGGGCGGGGAGCGGGGCTATAGCCGACGGGGGCGGCGGGGGGAAGCGGCGGCTGGGCTCTCCTGCCGCGAAGCGAGAGGGCCGTTGCCTCGCTCACCTCCACCGTCATCCCCGCGCAGGCGGGGAATAATGACCCTCGACGTGCGCGGGTGCGCACCTGCAAAGGTCGAAGGTTATGGACCCCCGCGTTCGCGGGGGTGCAGGGTCGATTTGGAGGGGCCTGGAGGTAGAGCCAAACTTCCCTACCCCATCTTTCCCCCTACTTCGACGCCAGCGCCTCCCGTAGCCCCGGCGCGAACTCCGCGCCGTGGAGGACCTGCGCGGTGGACGCCTTGACCGCGCCGCCGATCGGCTCGGCGCGTCCGCCGAGGCAGCTCTGCAGAAAGTTCTCGGCCACCGCGTTGAAGGCGATGTTGTTCACGGGACGGGCAAAGCCGTGGCCTTCGTCGGGGAACAGGACGTAGGTGACGGGAATGCCTTTGGCCTTCATCGCGTCCACGATCTGGTCCGACTCCGCCTGCTTGACCCGCGGGTCGTTGGCGCCCTGGCCGATCAGCAGCGGCTTCGTGATCCGGTCGGCGCGGCCGAGCGGCGAGCGCGCTTCAAGCAGCGCGCGGCCTTCGGCAGTCGCCGGGTCGCCGACGCGGGCGTAGAGCTGGCGCTTGCCCGCCTCCCAATAGGCGGGGATCGACTGGATCAGCGTGAACAGGTTGGACGGGCCGACGATGGACACGCCGCAGCGGAACTTGTCGGGGGTGAAGGTGAGGCCGACGAGCGTCGCGTAGCCGCCGTAGCTGCCGCCCATGATCGCCACCTTGTCGGGGGTGGTGACGCCTTGGCGCACCGCCCAGTCGACTGCGTCGATGAGGTCGTCGTGCATCTTGCCGGCCCATTCACGGTTGCCGGCGCTGATGAAGCGCTTTCCGAAGCCGGTGGAGCCGCGGTAGTTGACGCTCATCACCGCGTAGCCGCGGTTGGCGAGCCACTGGTGCGAACCGTTGTAGCCGTACTGGTCGCGCGCCTGCGGCCCGCCGTGGACGAGCAGCACGAGCGGCGCTGGGCGGTCGGCGCGACCGTCCCTATTCGCGTCGGCCCCGGCCGGGAGCGTGAGGTAGCTCGGCAGCGTCAGGCCGTCGCGGGTGCGGATCTCCACGCCGTGCATGGGGACCAACGGTGCGCCGGCGAGCTCCGGCCGGCTGACGAACAGTTGGGTGAGCTTGCGGCCGCGACGGTCGAACAGCCAGGTCTCCGACGGGCGCACGACGGGGTCGACCGCTACCGTCCAGCGGCTGTTGTCGTCGGTCTGCGAGGTGACGATCGGCGGCGCGCCGAGCCGCTGCTCGAGAAAGCGGAGGTCGGCGCCGATCGCGCGGTCGAGCGGCTTCCATTCGGGCTTGAGGTAATCGGCGCGGTAGGCCTGGACTGCGAAGGTCCTAGGGTCGACCAGCACGCCGCCGATGTCGGCGCGCGCGTCCTGCGCTAACGGCCGGGTGCGGCCGGTGGCGACGTCCTGCGCGAGCAGCGCGGCGGTGTCGCGCCCGCGGCTGTCGATCCAGTAGAGCGTGCGGCCGTCGGCGCTGAAGCCGACGGGCGAGGTGGTGAGCGCGTCATCCAGGCCGATGCGGGCGAAGGGCTCCGCCTCGATCTTGCCGTCGGTCATGCGGTGGTAGTCGACGCCGCCTTCCGCGTCGGGCTTGGCGGCGATGCGGAGCTTGAGATCGTTGTCAGCGACAAAGCCCGCGTAGCCGTCGTTCTGCTGTACCAGCGTCAGCTTGCCTGTCTTGAGGTCGAGGCTGTGGACGTCGTGATAGCGCGGGTCGCGGTTGTTCAGGCCGACGAGGACGCGGTCCTTGATCCGGTTAGAGGTGCCGACAATCATCGCCCGCGTCTTTTCGAACGGGGTGAGCGTGGTCTGGCGGCCGGTGGCGACGTCGACGCCGTAGAGCAGGAAGTTCTCGTCGCCGCCCTTGTCGTTGACGAACAGGATCTGGCGCGCGTCCGGCGACCAGTTGTAACTGCGGATCGGCCTCGCCTTCTCGTTCGTCAGCGCGCGCGCCGCCTGCGGGTCGGACGCGGGGGCGACCCAGATGTTGAGCACGCCGTCGCGCGGCGCGATCCACGACAGCCAGCGGCCGTCGGGGGAGATGCGGCCGGCGGTGCGCGACGGGTTGCCGAACAGCTTGTCGCGCGCGATCAGCGGGGGAGCATCGGCCGGCGCGCCGGCGGCAGGCGCGGGCGCGCTCGCGGCGGACCCTTGCGCGATCACGGGCGCGGCGAGCGCGACGACGCCCGCCGCGGCGAGCAACGTGCCAGTCAAGTAACGCATGGTAGTTCCCTCCCCTATTCTTTGGTAAAGCTAGACCGAAGAACAGGGGAGGGCCAAGCGTTATTGCAGCTCAGGCCGGCTCGGCCGCCGACGCGGGCCGGTCCCATCGCAGCAGGCCGAAGCGCCGCGCGATCCACCACAAGGAGCCGAGCAGCAGCGCCCAAGGCGCGAGGCTCGCCAGCAGGAGCAGGATCATCCCCGCGCCCGAGACCAGATTGTCGCCCGCCTCGGCGAGAGCGCGGCGGAACGGGGCGCGCGTCTCGAAGCCGGGGACGAGGTCGCCCGAGCCGTACTGGAAGACCATGGGCGTGGTGGCGAGCGACTCCTCGTCGGCCTCGCGGCTCTGCCGCTGCGCGCGGATGCGCTCGCGGAGCTGCTGGGCCTGGTAGGTCAGCTCGACGCGTTCACCGCGGCCGGCGCGGGCGAGCTGCTCCTCCGTGCGGGCGAGGTCCTCCTGCAGCTGGGCGATGGTGCGGGTCGCGCCGCGGATGGCCGCGCCCACCTCCACCCCGGTGATCTCGCTGTCGACGAGCATCCCGTCGGCGCGCGCAACCCCCTCCACCCCGTTCTTGCCGAAGCCGCGGGCGATCACGGGGTCGAGCTTGAAGGCGAGCATCGCCTCGATGTCGCGCTCGCCGACCAGCCGGTAGCGCATCCCGGTGATCCGGCACCGCGCCGCGCCCAGCTTCTCGCAGGCGGAGGCGTGGGCCTCCTGCACCGCGCTGATGCGGTCGGCGGGGAGGCGGAAAGCGTAGCGGTAGTTGAAGGCGACGCCCGGCGCAGCGGTGGGGGCGATGGAGGGGCCGCCGGCCGAGGCGTCTATCTGCGCTCGGGACGCTCCCGCCGCGACCGGCGGTGGCGGCGCCATGGGCGCAGCCATGTCGGTGGTCGAACCCTCTTCCGGGCGCGGCGGGGCTTCCTGCGTGTCGAACACCCGCGTGTCGCGCGATGCCTCTTCCGTCCGCTCTTCGCTCCGTCCGCCGCAGCCCGCCAACAGGGCGAGCGCGGTCGTCGCGCACAGCATCCGCTTGATCATGCCTACCCTCCACGATGAGCTCTGATCGGCCCCAGATACAATAGTACACGACTAGTGTTTCGCCGCCAAGCGGGCGCGTTCGGCTCGCGTTCCGGGGCGTCCGCGCCTATCTTGAGGGCATGGCAGACATCGACCTCGCGACCGCCCCCGACCCACTCGACCACATCGTCGAAGCGCCGCTCGATAGCGCGCTCAGCGAGCGCTACCTCGTCTACGCGCTGTCCACGATCACCGCACGAAGCCTGCCGGACGTGCGCGACGGGCTGAAGCCCGTGCACCGGCGGCTGCTGTGGGGAATGCGGCTGCTCCGCCTCGACCCGACGAGCGCCTACAAGAAATGCGCGCGCGTCGTCGGCGACGTGATGGGCAAATATCATCCGCACGGCGACCAGTCGATCTACGACGCGATGGTGCGGCTCGCCCAGCCCTTCGCGCTACGCTACCCGCTGGTCGACGGCCAGGGCAATTTCGGCAACATCGACGGCGATAATGCGGCGGCCATGCGCTACACGGAAGCGCGCCTTACCGCCGCCGCCAATGAGCTGATGGCGGGGCTCGACGAGGGCACCGTCGAGTTCCGGCCGACCTACAACGGCGAGGAGGAGGAGCCGGAGGTCTTCCCCGGGCTGTTCCCCAACCTGCTGGCGAACGGCGCGTCGGGCATCGCGGTGGGCATGGCGACGAGCATCCCGCCGCACAACCTCGCCGAGATCATCGATGCGGCGACGCTGCTGATCGACGACCCGCACCTCGACGACGCCGCGCTGATGGGCGTATTCCGCGGGCCGGACCTGCCGACAGGCGGGGTGCTCGTCGATCCCCCCGCGTCGATCGCGGCGGCATACAGGAGCGGGCGCGGCTCGTTCCGCGTGCGGGCACGCTGGACGGTGCAGGAGTTGGGGCGCGGCACCTGGGCGGCGGTGGTCTCCGAGATCCCTTACGGCGTGCAGAAGGGCAAGCTGATCGAGCAGATCGCCGCCCTGGTCGACGAGCGCAAGCTGCCGATCCTGGCGGAAGTGCGCGACGAATCGGACGAGGCGATCCGCATCGTGCTGGAGCCGCGCAGCCGCGCGGTGGACCCGCAGCTGCTGATGGACAGCCTGTTCAAGCTGACCGACCTTGAGGTGCGCGTGCCGCTCAACCTCAACGTGCTTGATGCGCAGAGGCGGCCCGGCGTGATGAGCCTGAAGGAAGCGCTGCTCGCCTGGGCGGCGTTCCAGGTGGAGACCTTGGTCCGCCGCGCGCAGCACCGCGCGGCGCGGATCGACGAGCGGCTGGAGCTGCTCGCGGGCTACCTGACCGCGTATCTCAACCTCGACCGCGTAATCGCCATCATCCGCGAGGAGGACGAGCCGAAGCCGGTGCTGGCCGCCGAGTTCGCGCTGACCGACCGCCAGGCCGAAGCCATTCTCAACATGCGGCTGCGCAGCCTGCGACGCCTGGAGGAGATGCAGCTCCGGAAGGAGCGGGCGGGGCTGGAGAAGGAGCGGGCGGAGCTAACCAAGCTGCTCGAATCGCCGCAGCGGCAGCGCACCCGGCTGAAGAAGGATTTGGCGGCGCTCCGCGCGCGCTACGGCCCCGACACGGCGCTCGGCGCGCGGCGGACCACGCTAGAGGAAGCGGGGCCGACGCGCGAGATCCCGCCGGAGGCGTGGATCGAGCGCGAGCCGGTGACGGTGATCCTCTCCCAGCGCGGCTGGATCCGGGCGATGCGCGGCCATGTGCCTTTGGGCGAGGCGGAGGCGGCGAAGTTCAAGGAAGGCGACGGGCCGCTCTTCGCCTTCCACGCGCACACCACCGACAAGCTGCTGCTGGCGACCGCGGGGGGGCGTTTCTACACGCTCCACGCCGACAAGCTGCCGGGCGGGCGGAGCTTCGGCGAGCCGGTGCGGCTGATGGTCGACCTGGAGGGCGAAGCGGAGATCATCGCGCTGTGCAAGGCGCGGCCGGGGGCCAAGCTGCTGCTCGCCTCCACGGACGGGCGCGGCTTCGTGACGAACGCGGGCGACGCGCTGGCCGAGACGCGCAAGGGCAAGCAGGTGGTGAACGTCAAGGAAGGCGAGCGGCTGCGCGTGATCCGCGAGGTGCCGGAAGGCGCGGACTCAGTCGCGGCGATCGGCGAGAACCGCAAGCTGGTGCTGTTCCCCTTGGCCGAGGTGCCGGAGCTGACGCGCGGCGCGGGCGCGCCCTTGCAGCGCTACCGCGACGGGGGGTTGAGCGACGCCGTGGCGCTGCGTTTCGCCGACGGCCTGAGCTGGACGATGGGCGGCGCCTCCGGGCGGACGCGGACGGAGGCCGACCTGACCGCCTGGCGCACCGCGCGCGGCGCCGCCGGGCGGATGGCGCCCAACGGCTTTCCGCGGGACAACCGGTTCGGGTGAGGCGGAGCTAGGCGAGCGCTTCCGCCAGCCGCGCAGAGACGAGCGCCTCCAGCGCGTCGCTCTCGGGAAAGCCGGCCGAGATCCAGTCGCGCTCGATCGCCTGGAGCGTCGCCGCCACCTTGGGGCCGGGCTTGAGCCCCCGCGCGATCAGCGCGCCGCCGGTCAGCGGCAGCTTGGGCTTCTCCCAGCCGTCGAGCGCGCGGAGTGCCGGGCCCGGGTCGGGCGAGAGCAGGAGCAGGCGGTCGCGCGCGGCGTCCGTCCCCAAGCGGTAGGCGAGCGCGCGCGGCTCCTCGGCCCGCCAGCCGGGGGCGGTGGTCGCGGCTAGGCGCGCGCGGGCGGCGTTGCTGAGCTTAAGGCGCGCGGCGACGGCCTCCCCCAGCCCGCCTTCCGGCCCGAGCAGCGCGGCCAGGCGGCGCAGCGGGTCAGGCGCGCCTTCGTGCCGGGACTCACGCTCCTCCAGCGCGCGAAGGCGGACGACGCCGTCGTCGCCGATCTCCGGCAGCACGGGGCGAAGGATGCCCTGCCCGACCATCAGCGCCAGCGTCGCCGCCGGGCGGGGCATGGCGAGGAGTTTGAGCAGCTCGTCGGCGATCCGCTCGCGCGACAAGGCCATCAGGTCGTTGGCACGTGCGGCGCAGGCGTCGAGCGCAGCCCGATCCGGCTCCGCGCCCCCGAAGCGCGCTTGGAAGCGGAAGAAGCGTAAGATGCGCAGGTGGTCCTCCGCGATGCGGGTGAGCGGGTCGCCGATGAAGCGGACGCGGCGCTCGGCCAGGTCGGCGAGGCCATGGTGGAAGTCATGCACCTCGCCGGTGAGCGGGTCGGCGAACAGCGCATTGATCGTGAAGTCGCGCCGCGCGGCGTCCTCGCGCCAGTGGGCGGAGAAGGCGACGGTGGCGCGGCGGCCGTCCGTTTCCACGTCGCGGCGGAGCGTGGTGATCTCCAAGGGCTTGCCGCCGACCACCGCGCCCACCGTGCCGTGGAGGAGGCCGGAGCGCGAGGTCCACAGCTCGACGCCGGCCGCCTCCAGCCGCCGCACCGTCTCCTCGGGCGGGAGCCTGGTGGCGATGTCGACGTCGGCGGCGGGCTGCCCGAGCAGGCTGTCGCGCACCCAGCCGCCGACGTACCGGCTCTCCCCCTCCGCCGCGCCGACGGCGCGGAGCAGGCGGGCGAGGCCGTCGGGGTCGAAGCCGGCGGGGGGAACGGGAACGGTGGTCGGCATGGCCGAGGTGCGCGCCTTTACTTCTTCTCGTCATCCCGGGCCTGACCCGGGACCCATCTTTCTTCTGCCGACGACGGCGAAGGAGAAGGTGGGTCCCGGGTCAAGCCCGGGATAACGCTGTTGCGTGATGGAGCGCCGCACTCCCCGGGGCGAGCGAACGCCGGCCGTCTTCCTATCCCGCCCGCAGCCGCCGTGACAGGTTGACGATCATCGCCGCCGTCGCGCCCCAGATGCGGCGGCCGTCCCAGTCTATCCGGTAGTGGGGGCGCTCGCGCCCCCGCCACATCACCGTGGCGAAGCGCTGGTTCGCCGGGTCGGTGACGAAGCCGAGCGGCGCTTCGAAGATCGCCGCCACCTCCGCCTCCGCCGCGCACAGCGGCAGGCCGGGCGGGATGATGCCCACCACGGGGGTGACGAGATAGTCGGTGACGGTGCGGTAGCGGTCGGCCAGCCCGATCACGTCCACCGCGCCGCGCGGCAGCGCCACCTCCTCCTCGGCTTCGCGCAGCGCGGCAGCGACGGGGCCGGCGTCGTCCGGGTCCACCCGCCCGCCGGGAAAGGCGACTTGCCCCGCGTGGTGGCGCATGAACTCTGGCCGCTGGGTGAGGAGCAGGGTCGGCTCCGGCCGGTCCACCACGGCGGCGAGCACGGCGGCAGGGACGGGGACGCCGGCGGTTTCGCCCGCGCCGTCCGGGTCGTCGCCGGGAAGCAGGTCGAGCCCCGCCGCCGGCCGCGCGAGCGCGGCGGCGAGCCGCTCGCGCAAGGTCACGCGGCGGCGAAGGGAAAGAAGGCGCCGCCGCTCCACAAGCCGGGCGGGTCGGCGTCCTCGGCGAGCGCCAGCTCGGCGAGCTCGTAATAGACGGGGCGCGCGAGCAGCGCCTCCAGCCCACCGCGGACGTGGAGGTAAGGGTGCGGGCCGTCCGAATCCGCCGCGTCGGCGAAGCGTAAGGGGTGCTCCGGCCCCGCGACGACCAGATCGCCCGTGTTGAGGCGGAAAGCGAGCCGGCGGTCGCGGCCTGCACCCTCGCTCAGCAGCTCCACCGCGAGGAACGGCGCGTCCTCCACGTCGATGTCGAGCCTCTCGCCCGGCGTGACTAGTACGAAGCGCCCGTCGGGCTCGCGGCGGAGGATAGTGGAGAAGAGCCGCACCAGCTCCGGGCGAGTGATCTCCGATTCCTCGTGCCACCAGCGCCCGTCGCGGGCGATGCGCATGGCGGAGTGGCCGCAGTGGGTGGGGTTCCATTTCTCGACCGGCGGCAGCCGCCGCTCGGCGGCGAGCCGCGCCACCTCCGCAAGGGACAGCCGGGAGAAGTCCTCCATGCCGCGATCCTAGGCCCAATCGGCCGCGCGGGGAAGCGCGGGGACGAGCAGCCCGCGCGCGGGCAGCGCCGCGCCCGGCGCGAAGCGGGCGAGGAGCCGGCTCGGCTCCCACGGCCCGGGCAGCCGCCAGCCGGCGGTGCGGGACGCGTCGAAGCCGAAGCGGCCGTAGTAGGGCGCATCGCCGACCAGAGCGAGCGCGGGGACGCCCACGTCGTCGGCCGCCGCCAGCGCCGCGCACATCAGGCCGCGACCGATCCCCTCCCCCTGCCGCATAGGCGCGACCGCGACGGGGCCGAGCAGGACGAGGGAATGGCAATTGCCCCCGTCGGCGGCGAGCAGGATCGGCCAGCACTGGAGGCTGCCTGCGAGCGCGCCGGCCTCGTCGAAGGCGGCGAAGGACAGCGCCGCCACCGGCTCCGCCCCTTCGCGCAGACGGTAGGCGGTGCGGCCTCGCCGGTCGGGGCCGAAGGCGGCGTCGAGCAGCGCCTCCACCGCGGCCCCGTCCGCCGCGCGGAGCGGGGCGAGCTCGAGCACGGCGCTCACCGCGCGCCGGCGGCGCGGGCCGCTTCCGTCGCGGAGGGGAACTGGGCTAGGGCGCGCGCCATGGGACCCACGCACAACGCCACGCTCCGGTTGGAGGTCCGCGACCTCGTCGTGGACGTGCTGACCGGCATCTATTCGGAGGAAACGCACCTGCCCCAGCCGCTGCGCGTTTCCGCGCTGGTGGACCTGGACGCACCCGACCACTTCGCGCCGGACGCGCCCTTGGCCGCGTCAAAGAGCTACATGGACGTGCGCCACGCGATCAGCGCGCTGCCGCCGGGCCGGCATTTCACGCTGGTGGAGGCGGTGGCGGACCACATCATCGACACCCTGTTCCTGCAGGACCCCCGCGTGCGCCGGGTGGAGGTGCGCATCGTCAAGCTCGCCATCGCGGAAGCGGGCGAGACCATCGGCATCCGCCGGGCGCGCGGGCGGTGAGCGCGCGCCCGCTCGCGCTCGTTACCGGCGGGCGGCGGCGGCTAGGGGCGGCAATCGCGGCGCGGCTGGCGACGGCGGGCTACAACCTCGCGCTGCACGGGCGCGAGGCGGGCGGGGAACTGGACGCGGCGCTCGCGGCGGCGATCAGGGCGGGCGGCGCGCGGGCGGAGGACCTGACCGCCGACCTGGCCGACGGGGCGGCGGCCGAGGCGCTGCCAGGGGAAGCGTCGGCGCGCTTCGGCCGGCCGGTCGCGTTGCTCGTCAACTCCGCTTCGGCCTTCGCGTGGGACACGCCGGCGGACGCGACCATGAGAGGGCTGCTCGATCATTACGCGGCCAACGCGGCGGCACCTACCTTGCTCGCCCGCGCCGTGGCGCGGCAGAGAGCGCCCGGCGCTTGCGTCGTCAATATTCTCGACCAGCGGGTGGCGCAGCCGATCGCCGACCAGTTCTCCTACACGATGAGCAAGGTGGCGCTGGCCGAGATGACGCCGGTGCTCGCGCGCTTCTTCGCGCCCGGGCTGCGCGTCAACGCGGTCGCGCCGGGACTGACCATCCCGACGCCCGACTATTCGCCCGGGCAGCTCGGGCGGCTGGCGGCGCGGATGCCGCTGCGCGCCCTACCCCGGCCGGAGGAGGTCGCGGAAGCGGTGCTGTTCCTGGCGCGGGCGGGGGCGGTGACGGGGCAGGTGATCTTCGTGGACGGGGGAGCACACCTGGAGCGGTGGGAAGCGGATTTCGTCCGGCTGGAGCGGGACGCCCGAGACTAAGACGAGGATCGCGCGGCGATCGTCGGCCTAGGCGAGGTAGAACGTCCGGGACCGGCCGCGCCCGTCTGGGCCGCGTTGACCGATCCCCGCCTGCGCGGGGGCAGGCTCCCGGACTCAACGCGGCGCCCCTTCCCGCTTACGACGCGGGAGTAAATCCTGCGTTGTCGGTCATGGCTGGCGCGAGGCTGGCCGGCGTGAACTTTACTCGCAGCGCCCCAGCCCTTCGCGCACCACCGCCCAGTCGGCGCGTGCCGCGGCGGCGAACTCCGCCTGCTCGACCACCGCGTCCGGCAGCGTCGCGGGCAGGCCGCAGGCAAGGCGGTACCAAAGCAAAGTGCCCTTTGCAGGCGGCGGCGCGGCGACGTCCACCAGCTCGCCCAGCGACACGGACCACGCGGGCGGCGCGGCCGGGCGCCGCGTCACTAGGAGCGACAATGGCCGACCATCTGCGGCGAGGAGGAAGAAGCGCGTTTCGCTCTCGCCGGGCAGCGTGCCGGGTACATGGAGCGCGGAGGCGAGCGCGGTGACGGCGGGCGGAGCGCCGGGACCATTCGCCTCCGCGAGCAGGGCCCGCACCCGCGCGGCGAGCGCGGGCGAATGGGGCAGCATCGCGTCGCGGAACGGCAGGCGCAGCTCGCCGGGGCGGTCGGGCACTGGGGCGGCAAAGACTAGCACCTCCGTCCCGCTCGGGTCGGGCGCGGTGCCGCCCGGGCCGCGGGGCACGTCGGCCAGCCAGCGAAGCCGGGCCGGCTGAGCGGGGCCCTTAAGCAGCGCGGCAGTGGCGGCCTGAACCACGAAGCGCTCGTGCCCGGCCGGAGCGCCCGGCGCGCGGCGCGCGCGGGTCACCCGGGCGTGGGCGACGACCGGCGCTTCGCTCGCGAGCCGCGCCACCGCAGCCGGGCCGGAGATGACGGCGGCTGAGGGCGGCGTGGGCTGGGCATCGGCCGGCCCGTCCGCGAACAGCATGGCGAGCATGGAACAGCGAAAAAGTTGAGGGGTTGAAATCATTCGCTTGCTCTCATTGCTTGTCGCGTGATGGGACAGGCGGCATGAATGCTTCGTGATCGGGCTGCAAGCTCGGTTCTGGGGCATTGCGCGGCGGAGAAGCACAGGTTAATAACCCCTCAACACAATGATATGTTGAAACATATAGAGGGTCTGGCGCCGTGGCGGTGACCGACCCCGCCCAGGCTCAAGCAGGCGCCGACGACCCGCTAGGTTGGGGATCGGTGCCGACTAAGGAGAGTTGAATTCAATGGCATATGCTGATCGGGGGATGAGTGGTGGCCGCTTGGCGGCGATCATCATCGTAGCCTTGATCCACGCGATCATCGGCTACGCCTTCGTGACCGGCCTCGCCTACAACGTGGTGAAGAAGGTTACGGAGGATACGGCTATCTTCGACGTCGAGGAGGAGCCGCCCCCCCCGGAGGAAGAGCCCCCGCCCCCGCCGCCAGAGGACATCCCGCAGGTGGAGCCGCCGCCCATGGTGCCGCCGCCGATCGTGCGGACGAACCAGGCGCCCCCGCCGATCCAGACGGAAACGCGTCCGACTTTCGAGCCGCGTCCGTTTAACCCGGTACCGTTGCCGCCGGGCCCGGTAGCTGCACCCCCGCCGCCTCCGCCGCCCCCGCCTCCGCCGCCCCCGCCGCCGAAGCCTAAGCAGGCAGCGACCCGGGCGACGCAGCGTGGCGGATCAATAACGGACGCCGACTACCCGTCCGCCGCGCTGCGCGCAGAGGAACAGGGCACAACGCGGATCTCGTTGCAGATCGGCGCGGATGGTTCCGTGGCGGGCTGTTCGGTGGTGGGCTCCAGCGGCTCCTCATCGCTTGACGATACCGCATGCAAGCTCGCCCAACGCCGCTTTCGATTCCGCCCGGCTAAGGACGAGAACGGCACAGCGGTGGCGGACACGCAGACCAAGAGCATCGTGTGGCGCATTCCGCGCGACTGACGACCTATTGCGCCGGGCTACTCCGCTGGTCCGGCGCTTCAATCCAGCATTCAAAATTCCTAGGGAGAGAATTCGATGGCAGCCCCCTCCGTATTAGGCGCTGAAAACCCGTACGGCCTGTGGGCCGCGCTCGAGCAAGGCGGCGCGATCGCCTGGGCCGTGTTCCTGATCCTGGTCGCGATGTCGATCGTGTCCTTCTACATCATGTTCACCAAGCTGTTCGAGCAACAGAAGATCATGAACGAAGCCAAGCGCGTACGGCAGAACTTCTGGAACTCGCCCAACCTGCGCGACGGCGCCAACAAGCTGTCCAAGAACGGCGCCTACCGCCAGCTGGTCGACGACGGCCTGCTCGCGGAGGAGCAGCACACCAAGCTCACCGACCCGGTCGACCAGCATGAATGGATGCTCGGGGCCATGAACCGCAGCCAGGCGTCTATCGGCTCCAAGCTGGGCGAAGGCCTCGCCTTTCTCGCCACCGTGGGCTCCACTGCGCCGTTCATCGGCCTGTTCGGCACCGTGATCGGCATCTACCGCGCGCTGATCAAGATCGGCTCGTCGGGCTCCGCGTCCATCGACCAGGTCGCCGGCCCGGTCGGCGAGGCGCTGATCATGACGGCGCTCGGCCTGGCGGTCGCCGTGCCGGCGGTGCTCGGCTACAACTGGCTGATCCGCCGCAACAAGTCGGTGATGGAGGACCTGAGCCGCTTCTCCACCGACCTGCACGGCTACATGATGTCGGGCGGCAAGGTGAAGCCTTCGCTGGCGGCGGCCGCGGCCGGGGCGGGCTCGACGTCTGGCGCTACGTCGACCACCCCGCGCACGACTACCACGACCGCCACCGGCGGCACGGTGCCCCCGATGAAGACGGGTTCGGCCGCGGCCGTGCCCCCCACCTCGGGAACCAACACGGCCAACCCGTCGGTCGGCACCAACACCACCAACATGCGCTAGGCGGACGGGCGCGGGCCGCTTGACGGCGGCCCGCGGCCACCCGACAGTTGTCTAAAGAAAACACCGAAGTAGGATGCTCCCACCATGGCGATGAGCCTCGGCAACACGACCGGCGACGACGAACCGCCGATCTCCGACATCAACACGACGCCGCTCGTGGACGTCATGCTGGTGCTGCTGATCATCTTCCTGATCACGGTGCCCGTGGTGATCCAGGCAGTTCCCGTGTCGCTGCCCAAGACGGTGAACGAGGCGACCACCACCAAGCCGGAGAACGTCAACCTCGCCGTGCGCGCGGCCCCCGACGGGTCGTGCGAGGTGTACTGGAACCTGACCCGAGTCGACTCTACTCAGCTCGTCGACCGGGCGGTGCAGCATCTGGAGGCGGAGATCGCGCGGCTCGGCGGGCCGGCCAACGTGACGGAGTTGCCCGAAGCTCACATCCGCGCCGACGTGAACACGCCCTACCGCTGCGTCGGCGGCACCATCTTCAACATGCAGCGCGCGGGCTTCGCCCGGGTTGGCTTCATCTCGGAGCCCGCTCCCGGTTCGGCCGCCACCGTCCGCCTGTGACCCTTCGAGCCTAGGAGTACGATTACATGGCCATGTCGTCAGGAGGCACCGCCGAAGGCGAGCCGATGATGGACATCAACACGACGCCGTTGATCGACGTCATGCTGGTGCTCCTGATCATGTTCATCATCACCATTCCGATCCAGACGCACGCGGTGAAGCTCGACCTTCCCGTGAACTCGAACCAGAACAACCCGCCGCCGATCGACCCGGTGAAGAACAAGGTGTCGGTGATGCCCAACGGCGCGATCACCTGGAACGGCGCGCCTGTCGATACCACGACGCTGCGCCAGTACCTCGACCAGACGCAGCAGCTCGACCCGATCCCCGAACTCCACCTCCAGCCGCATCCCGACGCGCGCTACGAGGTAGTGAACGAGGTGCTGGCGATCACCAAGCGCGCCAAGGTCGAGAAGATGGGCTTCGTCGGCAACGAGAGCTACTACAAGCAGTTCTGAGCCGCAGGGTCAGAGACGAGGGAAAGGGCGGCCGCGGGCCGCCCTTTTTCGTTCGGGAGCATCGCGCATGATCGACGCCGACGCCTTCTTCGCGGTAAACGTGCGCGTGGGCACCGTCCTCAGCGCCGAGATGAACGCGAGGGCGCGCAAGCCGGCTTACGTACTCGGCATCGACTTCGGCCCCGAACTGGGCGTGAAGCGGAGCTCGGCGCAGGTGACGCAGCTGTACGCCGCCGAAGACCTTGTCGGCCGGCAAGTAGTCGCAGTGGTCAACCTCACGCCGCGCCGCATCGCGGGGGTAGAGAGCGAGGTGCTGGTGCTGGGCGCGGCGGACGCGGAGGGGCGCGTGGCGCTGCTCGCGCCGGACTGTCCGGTGCCGAACGGGGCGCGGGTGCACTGAGCGGCGGCGGTGGGTGCGTCGGGAGACTGCGGACCGTTTCTACTCTCCCGCGCCTCTCCCACTCGCCCCCGTTCGCGCCGAGCTTGTCGAAGCGCCTCCCTGCACGGGCCGCCGCTGAAGGGTGAAGGAAAGGGCTTCGACGGACTCAGCCCGAACTGTTGGGGGGAAACCAACAGGACGAAAATGTGGGCCCTGCCCTACAACGAACCGGATCGGTTGTTCCGAGCCGCATGGACCAGCCCATCACTCCCGTCCGCGCCCGGCGCGACAGCTGGACGTCCCAGCGCCAGTTCGACTTCGTCGCGGGCCCGCGCGCCGGCTTGTCGGCCGAGCGCGCCGCCCGCGCCGTAGGGATGAGCCGCCAGACCGCCTACGCCGCCCCGGCGCCGACAGCTTCCGCGCCGCCTGGCACGCGGCGGCGCGCGACGCCGTCCTCGCCCGCCGCCCGCCGCCGCCGCCTACGTCCGCCGCGCTCAGCCTCTGGCAGCGGGCGCTGCTGCCTGTCGAGCGTTCCCGTTTCCACCGCAACCGGCTGCTGTGCACGGACATCGTCCACGACGACCGCGCGTTCCTGCGCCTGCTTCGCCAAGTCGATCACCGCGCCGCGCGCGTTGCCACGCCGACGATGGACGAATGCGAGTTTTACGCCGCGCTCGCCCGCCTCGCCCCGTCGAATTCTCGCGAAACGCCGCTTTCCGGGCACCTTCGTCAGCTTCCATGGCGCGCGGACGACGGCGGCGAGGCGGAGGACGGGTCGGCTGTCGCTCGCGGCCCCCTCACGCCGCGACGTCGAACTGTAACCGAGCCAGCCGAGCGTACAGCCCGCCGCGCACGACGAGCTGGTCGTGCGTGCCTTCCTCCGCGATGCGGCCCTCGTCCATCACGACGATGCGGTCGGCAGCGCGGACAGTGGCGAGGCGGTGGGCGATGACGACGGTGGTCCGGCTCGCCATCAGCCGCTCGAGCGCGTCCTGCACCAAGCGTTCGGACTCCGCGTCGAGCGCGGACGTCGCCTCGTCGAGGAGGAGCAAGGGCGCGTCGCGCAGGATGGCGCGCGCGATGGCGATGCGCTGGCGCTGGCCGCCCGACAGCCGCACCCCGCGCTCGCCGAGGAAGCTGTCGAAGCCGCCGGGGAGCGCGTCGATGAAGGCTTCGGCGTTGGCTGCGCGCGCGGCGGCGCGGATGTCGGCTTCACTCGCGTCCCAGCGGCCGTAGCGGATGTTGTCGCGGGCGCTGGCGGCGAACAGCACCGCTTCCTGCGGGACGATTGAGATGCGGCGGCGGACGTCGGCCGGGTCGGCGGCGGGCAAGGGTACGCCGTCGAGCGACACGGAGCCCTCCTGCGGGTCGTAGAAGCGCAGCGCGAGCTGGAACAGCGTCGATTTGCCCGCACCGGACGGGCCGACCACCGCGACCCGCTCGCCCGCGCGGACGTGCAGGGTGAAGTCGCGCAGCGCGGAGGCGTCGGGGCGCGTGGGGTAGCGGAAGGTCACGCCGGAGAAGCGGAGCTCGCCGCGCGGAGGCTGCGGCAGCGCGACGGGGTTCGCGGGCGCCGCGATGTCCGGCTCCTCGTGCATCAGCTGGGCGAGCCGGTGCGCCGCGCCCGCGCCGCGCAGCAGGTCGCCGTAGACTTCGGTCAGCGCGCCGAACGCGCCGGCGACGATGCCGCCGACGAGCACGAAGGCGGCGATGGAGCCACCCGACAGCCGGCCGGCAGCGACGTCGAGCGCGCCCTGCCACAGCACGAAGGTGATGGAGCCGAAGATCAGCCCGATGACGATCGCGGTCATCGCGGCGCGGATGCCGAAGCGGCGGCGCGCGGTCTGGAAGCTGCGCTCGACCGCTTGCGCGAACCGCGCGCCTTCCCTCGCCTCCTGCCCGAACGCCTGGACGATCCGCATCGCGCCGAGCGCCTCGGACGCGGTCGAGCCGACGTCGGCGATGCGGTCCTGGCTCTCCTGGGAGAAGCGCCGGACCCGGCGGCCGAGGACGACGATTGGGCCGATCACGAGCGGGATGCCGAGCAGCAGCAGGCCGGCGAGCTTGGGGCTGAGCGCGAACAGGTAGGCGACGCCGCCAATACCCATCACCACGTTGCGGAGCGCGACCGAGACCGTCGTCCCCACCACCTGCTCGATCACCGACGTGTCGGCGGTGAGGCGCGAGGCAATCTCCGACGGGCGGTTCTCCTCGAAGAAGCGCGGGGCGAGGCGGAGGAGGTTGCTCTGCACCGCGGTGCGCAGGTCGGCGACCACCCGCTCGCCGAGCCAGGACACGAAGTAAAAGCGGGTTGCGGTGGCGAGCGCGAGCACGACCACGATGCCGAGCAGCCCGCGGAAATAAGGCGCGACCTCGCCGCCGCCCGCGGCGAAGCCCCGGTCGATCACCTGGCGGAAGCCGTAAGGGATGGCCAGCGTCGCCGCTGCCGCGACGAGCAGCGCCAGCGCGGAGGCGGCGATCGCGCCCGGGTAGCGCGCGGCAAAGCGCCACAGCAGCGTCAGGTTGGCGATGTCCCGTTCGCGCTCGCGCTGGAGGACGCTGATGTCGGCGTTCATGGCACCGCACCTAGGGACCGTGCCCGACAGCGACAATGACCGGGGCCGCCCGGCCATTGCGCCGCAACCGAGGCGCGCGCTACTCGTTCGCCTTCTTACAGTTGCGTTACGGAAGGATGTTGATGCTTTACAGCGCGTACGAGTTGCAGCGGTCCTTCCTCAACAACGCCAGCGCGATGGCCGGGATCGGCGCGGGCTGGCTGAACAGCCCGGCGAACCCTTGGTTCTATACGGACGCCGGACCGATGATGGCCTCCGCGCTCGACGTCTTCGCTCATGCTTCCGCGCCGCGCGGCAAGCCGGAATTCGGCTTTCGCTCCACGCTGGTCGACGGCGGGCCGGTGGCGGTCCACGAGGAGGTCGTGCTGAGGAAGCCCTTCGGCCAGCTCAAGCACTTCCGGCGCGAGGACGTGGAGGGCGGGCCGCGGCTGTTGATCGTCGCGCCGATGTCCGGCCATTACGCGACCCTGCTGCGCGGCACGGTTGAGCGGATGCTGCCGGGGCACGAAGTGTACATCACCGACTGGCGCGACGCGCGCTGCGTACCGACGACAGAGGGCAAGTTCGACCTCGACGACTATGTGGATTACCTCGTCGAATACCTCGAGCACATCGGCCCCGGCGCGCACATGCTGGCGGTGTGCCAGCCCTCGGTCCCCTGCTTGGCGGCAGTGTCTCTGATGAGCGAGGCGGGGCATCCGGCGCGGCCCCGCACGCTGACCATGATGGGCGGCCCGATCGACACGCGCGAGGCGCCCACCGCCGTCAACACGCTGGCGACGGAGCGGCCGTTCGCCTGGTTCAAGCAGAACGTGATCGCCACCGTGCCCTACAACTACCCCGGCGCGGGGCGGCGCGTTTACCCCGGCTTCCTGCAGCTCGCGGGCTTCATGAGCATGAACCTCGGCGACCACCTGCTGTCGCACTGGGAGATGTTCAAGCACATGAGAGCCGGCGACGGGGAAAGCGCGGACGCGACCAAGCGCTTCTACGAGGAATACCGGTCGGTGTGCGACATGACCGCCGAGTTCTACCTGCAGACAATCGACGTGGTGTTCCAGCGCCACCTGCTGCCACGCGGCGAGATGACGCACCGGGGCCGGCGCGTAGACCCGGGCGCGATCACGGACGTCGCGCTGCTGGCGATCGAGGGCGAGCGCGACGACATTTCGGGGCTGGGGCAGACGCGCGCGGCGCTGACGCTGGCGACGAACTTGCCGGAGGCATGCAAGCGCTACCACATGGCCGAGGGCGTCGGGCACTACGGCATCTTCAACGGGTCCAAGTGGCGCGAGCGGATCGCGCCGGTGGTGGAGGCGTGGATCGCGGGCCGAGAAGAAGGTGCGCCGCAGCGGGTGGTGCGGGCGCGGGCGGCTTAGGAGCAGGGATGGCGCAAGGGCCTCCTCCCAGTCGGGGAGGGAGCTTGCAGCGCTTCCTTTACCGCCCGATCATCAACTCCGGCCGCACCACGCGGTCGAAGGTTTCCTCGTCGACCAAGCCGAGCGCCAGCCCGGCCTCCTTGAGCGTCAGCCCGTCGTGGTGCGCGTGCTTGGCGATCGCGGCGGCGTTGTCGTAGCCGATCTCCGGCGCCAGCGCGGTGACGAGCATCAGCGACCGATCGACGAGCTCGCGCACGCGCCGCCGGTCCACCTCCATGCCCCGCACGGCACGCTCGGCGAAGCCTTCCATCCCGGTCGCGAGCAGGTGGACGGAGCGCAGCACCGCGGCGATGATCGCGGGCTTCATGACGTTGAGCTGCAGGTGGCCCTGCAGCCCCGCCACCGTCACCGCTTGGTGGTTGCCAATCACCTGGGCGCAAACCATGGTCAGCATCTCGACCTGGGTCGGGTTGACCTTGCCGGGCATGATGGAGGAGCCGGGCTCGTTCTCCGGCAGCCGAAGCTCGCCGATGCCCGCGCGGGGGCCGGAGCCGAGCAGGCGGATGTCGCTGGCCATCTTGGTCAGCGCGACCGCGAGCGTGGCCAGGTGGCTCGACAGCTCGACCAGCGTGTCGTTGGAGGCCAGCGCCTCGAACTTGTTGGGCGCGGAGACGAAGGGCAGGCCAGTGGCCTCGGCGATCGCCGAGGCGATCTCGTCGCCGAAGCCGGCGGGCGCGTTGAGGCCGGTGCCGACGGCGGTGCCGCCCTGGGCGAGCCGCGCGAGGCGCGGCTCGACGCTCTTGATGCGCGCCTCCGCGTCGGCGAGCTGCTGGACGAAGGCGGAGAACTCCTGGCCGAGCGTGAGCGGGGTGGCGTCCTGGAGGTGGGTGCGGCCGATCTTGACCACGTCGTCCCACAGGTCCGCCTTCTCCGTCAGCGCGGCTTCCAGCGCCTCGAGCGCCGGGTAGAGGCGGAGGCGCAAGCTGGCGAAGGCGGCCATGTGCATGGCGGTGGGGAAGCTGTCGTTGGAGGATTGCCCCATGTTGACGTGGTCGTTGGGGTGGACCGGCGACTTGCCGCCCCGGCTGCCGGCGAGGATCTCGTTGGCACGGCCCGCGATCACCTCGTTGACGTTCATGTTGGTCTGGGTGCCGGAGCCAGTCTGCCAGATGACCAGCGGGAACTGATCGGGGTGGCCGCCCTCGGCGATCTCGCGGGCGGCCTGCTGGATGGCGTTCGACAGTTCGGGCGCGAGCTTGCCGAGCCGCTCGTTGATGCGCGCGGCCTGCCCCTTCATCACGGCGAGCGCGTCCACCACCGCGCGCGGCATCCGCTCATTCGGGCCGAAGGGGAAGTTCTCGATCGAGCGCTGCGTCTGCGCGCCCCAATAGGCGTCGGCGGGAACGGCGATGAGGCCGAAGCTGTCGGTCTCGAGGCGGGTCTGGTCGGTCATGCGGGCTCCGTAACCTATCCCGTCAGCCCTGAGCCTGTCGAATGATGGGCCACGCGAACCGGCCGTGGCGCGTGCGGCCCGCCCTTCGACGCACTCAGGGCTTACAGATTTTTGATTAGTTCAACACGGGCGGCGGTGATGGGGGCCCTACTTCTTCCGCTTGAAATCCACGGACACGACGTTGGAGCCGTCCGCCGCAGCCTCGGCCACCGCCGGGTCGTTCTCCGCGTCGTCGTGGTCGTCGATGCCCCCCGCGTCCGCCTGCGCCTGGAACTGCAGCGCGAAGTTCACCGCCGGATCGACGAAGCCGGTGATCGCGGCGAAGGGAATCTGCAGCCTGGACGGCATCTGGTTGAAGCTCAGCCCCACTTCAAAGCGGTCGGGCCCGACCTTCAGATCCCAATAGCGGTTCTGGATGACGACCGTCATCTCGTCGGGGAACCGCTCGGCGAGGTGGCGCGGGATGTCGACGCCGGGGGCGGCGGTCTTGAAGGTGATGTAGAAATGGTGCTCGCCGGGGAGGTGGCCCGCCGCCTCGACCGCGCCGAGCACGCGGCCGACCACGGCGCGGAGCGCTTCCTGCACGATCTCGTCGTAAGGGATTAGGCTGTCGGGGCCGGCGTCGCTCATGCCCGCCCCCTGAACCCGGCTCCCGCGCCGGTCAAGCGATTGCGTTAACCGCTCCGCGGCGGGTAGAGGCGCGCCCATGCGCACCGCCGTCCACAGCCGCCGCACCGCCGAAACGAGCGTGGAAGTGCGCTTGGACCTCGACGGGACGGGGCGGTACGAGGTCTCGACCGGCGTCGGCTTCTTCGACCACATGATGGAGCAGCTGTCGCGCCATTCGCTGATCGACCTGACGCTGCGCTGCAAGGGCGACCTGCACATCGACAGCCACCACACGGTAGAGGACTGCGGGCTGGCGGTGGGGAGTGCTTTAGCACAAGCGCTCGGCGACCGGCGGGGGATCGAGCGCTTCGGCCACGCCTACGCGCCGATGGATGAGGCACTGACGCGGGTGGCGATCGACATCTCCGGGCGGCCGCAGCTCGTTTGGCGCACCGCCTTCAGCCAAGCCCGCCTCGGCGACATGGACACGGAGCTGTTCGAGCACTGGTTCGCCTCCTTCGCGCAGACGGCGGGGCTGACGCTCCACGTCGAGACGCTGTACGGCCGCAACAACCACCACATCGCCGAGAGCGCGTTCAAGGCGCTCGCCCGCGCGCTCCGCGCTGCCGTCGCGATCGACCCGCGCAAGGCGGGCGAAATCCCGTCGACCAAGGGGACGCTGGGCGGGGTCGCCTCGCTCACCCAGCCCGCGGCGTGAGCGGCCTCGCGCTCATCGACTACGGTGCGGGCAACCTGCGCTCCGTCCACAACGCGCTCGCCGCGGTAGGGGCCGAGAGCGTGGCCGTTACCGACGATCCGGACGCGGTACGCGCGGCGGACCGGATCATCCTGCCCGGCGTGGGCGCGTTCGGCGCGGCGATGGTGCAGCTCCGCGCGATCCCGGGCATGGTGGAGGCGCTGGACGAGACAGTGCGCGCGGGCGGGCGGCCGTTCCTCGGCGTGTGCGTGGGGATGCAGCTGATGGCAGAGTGGGGCGAGGAGCACGGGACTCACCGCGGCCTCGGCTGGCTGCGCGGGACGGTGGCGCCGATCCGCCCGGCCGACCGGCGTGCGCGCGTGCCGCACATGGGATGGAACGACGTGGCGCCAGCCGCCCCCCACCCGCTGTTCGAGCCCGGAGAAGCCTACTTCCTCCACGGCTACGCCTTTACGCCCGAGCCGGACGCGGAGGGCTGCGTGCTCGCCGCCACCGACCACGGCGGGCCGGTCGTCGCCGCCGTCGGGGTCGGCTCCGCCGTGGGCGTCCAGTTTCATCCGGAGAAAAGTCAAGGCTACGGCCTATCCTTCCTCCGCCGCTTTCTGGACTGGCGGCCGTGATCGTCTTTCCCGCGATCGACCTCAAGGACGGCCAGGTCGTGCGGCTGGCCGAGGGCGACATGGCGCGCGCCACCGTCTACGCCGACGACCCGGCGGAGCAGGCGCGGAGGTTCGCCGCGGCCGGGGCGGAGCACCTCCACGTCGTCGACCTGGACGGTGCCTTCGCCGGCCGCCCGGAGAACGGGCGCGCGGTCGAATCGATCGTGCGGAGCTTCCCCGGCCACGTCCAGCTCGGCGGCGGCATCCGCAACCGGGAGACGATCGAACGCTGGTTCGACCTCGGCGTGGCCCGCGTGGTGATCGGTACGGCGGCGCTGGAGGACCCGGCGCTGGTGCGCGGCGCGGCGCGCGACTTCCCCGGCGGCGTGGTCGTCGCGGTGGACGCGCGCGGCGGGCTCGTCGCCACGCGTGGCTGGGCGGAAGTGTCGGACGTGCCCGTCGCCGACATGGCGGCGCGCTTCGCCGATGCGGGGGTCGCCGCCCTTCTCTTCACGGACGTGGGCCGCGACGGGCTGTTGAAGGGGTGCAACCTCGAGGCGACCGTCGACCTTTCGCGGTGTACCCGCGTCCCGGTAATCGCCAGCGGCGGGGTGGCGGGTCTCGATGAAATCAGGGCGCTGTCGTGGCACGCCGCAAAGCGCGAAGACGCGGGTGGGATTGAAGGGGTGATCGTCGGCCGCGCGCTCTACGACGGGCGAATCGAGCTGGGCGATGCGCTGGCGGTGGCCGCGGCGTGACCGTCCGCGTACGCGTGATCCCCTGCCTGGACGTGGCGGACGGCCGCGTGGTGAAGGGCGTGAATTTCGTCGACCTGGCGGACGCGGGCGACCCGGTGAAGGCCGCGCGCGCCTACGACGCGGCGGGCGCGGACGAGCTGTGCTTCCTCGACATAACGGCAAGCCACGAGGCCAGGGGCACGCTGCTCGGCGTCGTCGAGCGCACGGCGGCGGTGGCGTTCATGCCGCTGACGGTCGGCGGGGGCGTGTGGAGCGTGGAGGACGCGCGCGCGCTGCTACTGGCGGGTGCGGACAAGGTGGCGGTGAACTCCGCCGCGGTCGCCCGACCGGAGCTAGTGGCGGAAATGGCCGAGCGCTTCGGCAGCCAGTGCGTGGTGGCCTCGGTGGACGCGAGGGCCACTACCCCCGGCCGCTGGGAGATCTTCACCCACGGCGGGCGGCGCGCGACCGGGATCGACGCCGTCGCCCACGCGCGCCGGCTGGCGGCGCTGGGCGCGGGCGAGCTGCTCGTCACCTCCATGGACCGCGACGGCACGCGCGACGGCTACGACCTCCTCCTCACGCGGGCCGTGGCCGACGCCGTAGACGTGCCGGTGGTGGCGAGCGGCGGCGTGGGCGCGCTCGAGCACCTGGTGGAGGGCGTCCGCGACGGCGGCGCCGCGGCCGTGCTCGCGGCGTCCATCTTCCACTTCGGGCGGCACACGGTGGCCGAAGCGCACGACGCCCTCCGCGCGGCCGGTTTCCCCGTGCGCCGCCATTGACGACGCGGGGCGGAGCATCCCAAGGCGCGGCCGTGGACACGCTCGGTCACCTCGAATCCACCATCGCCGCCCGCGCCGACGCCGACCCGGCGACCTCCTACGTCGCCAAGCTCCGCGCCGCGGGGCTTCCCCGCGTCGCGCAGAAGCTCGGCGAGGAAGCGGTGGAGCTGGTGATCGCCGCGCTCTCCGCCGACCGCGAGGCGGTGCGCGGGGAGGCGGCGGACCTGCTCTTCCACCTGCTCGTCCTGCTCGGCGAGGCGGGCGTACCGCTGGCCGAGGTGCTGGCCGAACTCGACCGGCGTGAGGGCGTGTCCGGGCTGGCGGAGAAGGCGGCGCGAGAGGAGATCTGACACCATGCCCATCGACGCCACCCTCCCCTACGACCCGAATAACGTCTTCGCCCGCATCCTGCGCGGCGAGCTGCCGGCGAAGCGCGTGTGGGAGGACGAGCACGCGCTCGCCTTCCACGACATTGCGCCGCAGAGCGCGGTCCACGTGCTGGTGATCCCCAAGGGGCCGTACGTGTCGTGGGACGATCTTTCCGCTCGGGCGTCGGACGCGGAGATCGCCGGCTTCGTCCGCGCGGTCGGGACGGTGGCGCGCGAGCTCGGGCTGGTCGCGCCCGGCTACCGGCTGCTCGCCAACACGGGCGCCCACGGCGGGCAGGAGGTACCGCACCTCCACGTTCACCTGTTCGGCGGCGGCCCGCTCGGGCCGATGCTCGTGCGCTAGGGCCGCGCGGCGGCCGCGAGGACGAGCGAGGCCGCGAGCAGCAGCGCGCTGGGCAGGTACTGCAGGACGGCGCCGAACAGGCTCGCGCCTTTGTCGCGGCCGCGGGCGGCGGTCAGGCTGCCGATCACGAACAGCGCCCCCGCCCCGGCCACCGCGCCGAGCCAGCGCTCCGGCAGCAGCAGGGCGGCGGCGATATAGGCGGGCGCGGCGAGCGCGACCTGGGCGGCGAGATCGCTCGCGGGGACCGCGCTCGCGCCCCGCGCCCGCACTGCCAGCCCCTGCCCCAGCGCGACCGCCAAGCACGCCGCGACCGGCAGCAGGCAGGCGAAGCCGTAGAACAGCCGGTCGCCCAGGTCCGTCCCGTAGCTCCAAGGCCGCCAGCCGCTCAGGCCCGCGAAGCCGAGGCCGGCCAGCGCCAGCACCGCCCCGACGGCCGCGCGCGACATCCCTCGTTCATGCTCCGCCCTCACCTGCGACTCCTTTTCAAACTGGCGTGACTCTATGGGGGAGCCGCGTCAGGCTACCAACAAGGCGAGACTTACGCGGGCATGTCCCCGGCCGACGCTCGCGCACCCACAAGGTGCTTGACCGTCGCGCAACCGTGCCGGACAAGCGCGATCAAACTAAGATTACGAGGGGTTAGTATGGCGACCGCAGCGCCCAGGGGTGGTGTCTTCCAGCGCATGTTCGCGCGCAAGTCGATCGCGCAGGTCCAGCGGGAGTCGGCCAACAGCGAACTCAAGCGAACCTTGGGCAAGTGGAACCTGCTCCTGCTCGGCGTCGGCTGCATCATCGGCGCGGGCATCTTCGTTCGCACCGGCAGCGCGGCGGCGCTCCACGCGGGGCCGGCGGTTCTCCTGTCGTTCGTGGTCGCCGGCGTCGTCTGCGCCTTCGCGGGCCTCTGCTACGCCGAGCTTTCCTCGACCCTGCCGGTCTCCGGCTCGGCCTACACCTACGGCTACACGACCTTGGGCGAGTTCGTCGCCTGGATCATGGGCGCGCTCCTGCTGCTCGAATACGGCTTGGCCGCGTCCGTCGTCGCAGTCGGCTGGGGTGGCTACGTGGTCAGCCTCTTGGCGGACTTCGGCCTCGTTATCCCGCCGCAGTTTACCGGCCCGGCCGGCTACACCCTCATGAACGAGGGAAAGCCGGTGCTGGTCGACGGCCAGACGGTCACCACCCTGTTCAATCTGCCCGCCTTCCTGATCTGCCTGGCGCTCGCCGCCCTCCTCTGCCTCGGCGTTTCGGAGTCGGCCAAGGTCAACAACGTCATCGTCGCCATCAAGGTGAGCGTGCTCGTCGCCTTCATCGTCGTCGGCGGCCTGATCGTCCTGTCCAACTTCGGCACGCTGAGCGCCCAGAACTGGACCCCGTTCATTCCGCCCAATGAGGGCGAAGGCAAGTTCGGCGTAGACGGCATTATGCGCGCCGCCTCCATCGTCTTCTTCGCCTATATCGGCTTTGAGGCCGTCTCGACCGCGGGCCAGGAGGCGCGCAATCCGCAAAAGGACATGCCGTTCGGCATCATCGGATCGCTGGTCGTCTGCACCGTCATCTACATGCTCGTCGCGGCGATCATGACGCTGCTCGTGCCTTACAACACGCTCAACGTGCCCGATCCCGTCGCCGTGGTGGTCGACAACTTCGGGCCGGCCTGGAGCTGGCTCGCCAAGATCATCAAGATCGGCGCGATCATCGGCCTGACGTCCGTGGTCCTCGTGCTGATGTACGCGCAGACGCGCATCTTCTACACGATGGCCCGCGACGGCCTGCTGCCCAAGATCTTCGCGCGCGTGCACCCGCGGCTCAAGACGCCCTACATCAACACCATCTTGGTGGGCGCGATCACGGCCGTCGCCGCGGGCTTCTTCGACATCAACGTGCTCGGCGACATGACCTCCGTTGGCACGCTGGCGGCATTCGCCATCGTCTGCCTGTCGGTGATCTACCTGCGCCGCTCGGCGCCCGACCTGCCGCGCGGGTTCAAGGTGCCGCTCTACCCGGTGCTGCCGGTGCTCGGCATCCTGTCCTGCCTGTACCTCATCACCACCGTGCCGGCGAACGTACTCATGTTCTTCCTGTGGTACATGATCGGCGGCGTCGTGCTGTATTTCCTGTACGGGTACCGCAATTCGAACCTGCAGCACGGCGAGATGCAGGACGACCAGCCCGACCTCCCCGCCTACCCCGAGGACGCGGGCACCGTCGGCGGCCAGCCGGTGATCCGGCCCTGAGCCTTCCCGGGCCGGACGCGCGCTAGGCGTTCGCGCTCACGCCCCCAGCGCCCGGGCGACCGGCCCGGGCGCGAGGGGGAGCAGCCGGTCGAACAGCCGGCTCGACGCCCATTCGGCGGCCCAGCCGACCGCCGCGCCGGCGGCGATGTCGGACGGGTAGTGCATGCAGCGCGGGACCTGCGCGGCCGAGACCAGCGCGGCGAGCGCGTAGCCGGGCGCGGCGGTGCCCGGCAGGTCGCGGGCGAAGGCGCGGGCCACGGCGACCGCGCCCGCCGTGTGGCCGGACGGGAAGCTGTTCATCATCTTCTCGTCATGGTCGCCGGGCGCCCAAGTGTAGCGGCCGCTCTTGAGGAAGGCGCGCGGGCGGGTGCGGTCGACGCGGTGCTTGACCAAGTTTTTCGCCCAGGTGGCGACGCTGTGGGCGAGGAGGGCGCGGGTGCCGGCGCGGACCGCGGCGGGCCGGCCCGCCAGCAGCCCGCCGGCGATCGCCAGCCCGCAGACGGCGCGCATCGGCGGCTGGTCGCTGATGTCCGAGGCCCAGCCGATCAGCTTCATCGCGTCGCTGCGGTAGAAGGGCGCGGCGGCCTGGGCCACCGCGACATCTAGCTTCTCGAGCGGGTTGACGTCGGGCACTGCGTTGGCGAGCAGGCCGGCGCCGGTGTCGACGAGCGCCTCGTCGCCCGCGGGGGGCGCGTCCGAATGGGGGTCGGGATTGTAGGTCACGGAAGGGCGTCCTGCGACGGGGAAGGTCGCGCGCCCAACGGCTTGGGAGGTTAATAGGTCCCGGGCTGAGGCTCTGGGAGCCACGCTTCACGCGTGGCTCCCAGAGCCTCAGCAACGGAAAACGGGGACCAGCGTATCCGCCGGCCCCCGCCGCACCGAGCTTGGGAAGCTTCCCGTCGCGAGGACGGAAAGAACTTCGCTTGGCTCAGGCTCCGCGTCCCTCGCCTCCCCGACTCCCGTCCCGGCCGAAGCCAGTCCGAGCCCGTTAAAGGCGTCCTTCGCGGCCCTTCTTCCGGCGGCGCTCCCGTCCGTCGTCCTCGCGAACCGACCCCGTATGAGCGATCCGCCGCTTCCGGCGCCTGCGCCGTACCGACCTCCACGAGCTCTCGAGAACCCTCGCGTCCGTCCTCCGGCGGCTCCCGTTCCCCCGATCCTCAGCGTATCCGCCCTGGCTCGGTTTCCCGTTCGCAAGGAGAAGGTCTCACCCACGACCGATTCGCGCCAGCGGATTCGCGCGGCGCGCGCCTGTGGATAACGGGGATAACGGGTATGGATCAGGTGGTGCCGCGTCCTCCTCCCGCCCCGCCACGCCCGGGAAAGCCCCGCCTTCGCGTCGAGCGGCGGCGGAGGGCGGTTTTCCGCGCTTTAACCCGGGCGAAAGCCGCACGGCCGCGGCTTTCGCCCGGCCACGGCGGCTCAGGCCGCCCCTTCCCCGGGCTCACCGGGGTCGTCCAGGTCCTCCAGCGCGTTGAGCCCGGCGGGAAGCTGGGCGCTCGCGGCCGCGCACGGGTCGGGAACGGGGACTTCGAGCACGCCGGACAGCGCGCCGTAGCGCATGGGGTCTAGGTGGCGCATGGGGAAGATGAGCAGCCGCGGGTCGTCGCGGCGCTCCTCGCCGACGAGCTCGCCGTTCTTCCACAGCGCGCGGCGGACGCCGTTGAGCGCGCGGTTAAAGGCGACGCTCGTCAGCCGCTTGGCCGCGACCTCCTCCGCGCGTTCCCACAGCCGGGCGAAGCGCGCGCCGCGCGGGTGGCGGCGCAGCCGGTAGGCCAAGCGCGGGTTCATCCCCGCCGCGCGCCGCTTCGCGCACGCAGCCGCCGTCGGCGTAGGCGTAGGCGTAGGCGTAGGCGTAGGCGTAGGCGTAGGCGAAGAGAAAGGCGCGCTGCCGTTCGGCGGTCCAGCCGTCGCGCTGCGCGGTGCGGTACGGCGCGGGCTCTTCCGCGCGGCCGGCGGCGTCGAGATCGAGGGCGGAAAGGGTGTAGGGCATCGCGCTTCGTTTCGTGGCGCGGGCCATCTAACCGA
>CADCVW010000048.1 GCA_902806235.1 uncultured Sphingomonadaceae bacterium
GGGCGGTCTGGAAGCTGGCGTGCTCGGCGGCCTTCAGCACCGCTTCGTGGGCAAGCGCCGCGACGCGCCCGCCCGCCGTCCGGGCGAGCGCGAAGCGGGCATGGGTGCCGCCGACGTCGACCGCGACGAGCTCGCTCATCGCCGCCCGCGTGCGGGCAGGGCGATGAAGCGGACCGCCTGCCCGCCGCCCGGCGCGAGCCGGAGTGGGAGGCGGTCGGCGGCGGTCACCTCGCGCTCCTCAATCACGATGTCGTGGCCGTTCGCGCGGTAATCGGCCGAGGGTCCGTCGCGGTAGATCTGCGCGCGGTAGCGGCGACCGGGCGACAGGAAGGACAAGGGCACGTCAAGCACGCGTCCCTCCTCGTCGGTCACGCTGCCGAGGTACCAGTCCTCGCTGTTGCGGTCCTTGCGGACGATGGTGGCGTAGTCGCCGATCTCGCCGTGGAGCACCCGCGTTTCCGCCCAGTCGGCGGGCACGTCCTTGATGAACTGGAAGGCGCGCGGGTTGCGCTCGTAGTTCTCCGGCAGGTCCGCCGCCATCTGAATCGGCGAGTAGATGGCGACGTAGAGCGCGAGCTGCTTGGCGACCGTGGACTGCAGCTTTTGCCCGCGGCCCTGCAGGCTGATCACGCCCGGCGTGAAGTCCATCGGGCCGGACAGCATTCGAGTGAAGATCAGCTCCGGCTCGTGCTCGGGCGGGTTAGGCGGCGCGCCCCAGGCGTTGTACTCCATGCCGCGCGCGCCCTCCCGCGCCACCCAATTGGGGTAGGTGCGGCGCAGCCCCGTGTCCTTGATCGGCTCGTGCGGGTTCACCGCGATGCGGCGCTTGGCCGCTTCCTGCACCACGCGGAGGTGGTGGCGCGCCATCACCTGCCCGTCGTGCCATTCGAAGACGACGCGGCCGTCCGCGCCGCGCGCCTGCACGCCCCCGGCGTCAGCGACGTAGCCCGTCTTCACTGCATCAATGCCGAGCCGCCGGTAGAGATCGAGCCCCGCCGTCAGTTGCGGCTCGTAATGGGCAATGTTGCCGCTGGTCTCATGGTGGCCGATCAGCCGCACGCCTTTCGACCGCGCGTAGCGGCTGAGCTCCTCGATGTCGAAATCGGGATAAGGCTCGGTGAAGGAGAAGGTGGAGCCGTTGGCGAACCAGTCGCCATCCCAGCCGACGTTCCACCCTTCCACCAGCACGCCACGGAAGCCATGCTTCGCGGCGAAATCGATGTAGCGCTTGACGTTGGCCGTGTTGGCCCCGTGCTTCGGCCCGGATGCCCAGCTCTCGGTTTCGAGGTGAAGGCTCCACCACACGCCGACGTACTTGTGCGGCGTGAACCAGCTGCGGACATCGCCGAGCCGGTTCGGCTCGTTGAGGTTGAGGAGGAGGTCCGACTCGTACAGCCCGCCCGCGCGGTCGGCGATCTGGATGGTGCGCCACGGCGTCGGGAACGGCGCGGTTCGCTTCACCCTCGCTCCCTCGGCGGCGGGCGACAGCACCGTCTTTAGCCGACGCCCCTCGACACGGCGCAGCCACATGGCGGAATAGTCCACCAGCGCCGCTTCGTGGATCGCGATGTGCAGCCCATTCTCCGTGCGGAAGGTGGTGGGCGTGTGGACCTGGCTCAGCTCCTCCAGCGGCGTCTTCTCGTATAGATATTCGTAGCGGTTCCACTCGCCGCCCGGAATCCACCAGGCGGTCGCCGGGTCGGCGACGGCGAACTCGGTGAGCTCGTCGACGATGTTGACCGCGCGGAGCGACCCCTGGTCCGGGAACTCGTAGCGGAAGCCCACGCCGTCGTCGAAGGCGCGGAACACCACGTCCATGGCCCGCTTCGCCCCGCTCTTCTCCGCCAGCCGCACGCGCAGCTCGTTGTAGCGGTTCCGCACGTAGCGCCGCTCGCCCCAAGGCTGCTCCCAGGTCTCGTCGAAGCTACGCCGCGCGGCATCCGCGAGCGCGAAGTTGCGCTCGAGCTTGGGCGCGTCGGCGAGGACGAAGCCGAGCCGCGACCAATCGATCACGGGGCGGCCCAGCCGCGACACGCGGTACTCGGGCCGCCCCTCGCCGTTCAACCCGAACTCCACCGTCAGCACACCGTCCGGCGAGGCCAAGGTCGCCACCGTCTCCGCCCGGACGGGCGCGGCGAGAGCCAGGAACAGCGCCAAAAGGCAGCGCGCGATCGTCGCCATCATTTCTTCCCCCTTGCCAGCCCGCGCGCTCGCTGCGCTATGACGCCTTTTACCTTCTTTGCAGCAAAGTTTGCAGCATGGACGCGCCTGCCGCCCGCCGCACCACCCGCCTGGAAGACCTCGCCGCGCTCGCGGGCGTGTCCATCTCCACCGCGTCGCGCGCCTTGAACGACCATCCGGCGGTGAACGCGCGCACCAAGCAGCTGATCTGGAAGCTCGCGCGCGAGCACGACTACCCGTTCCGCCGCTCCATGCCCGCCGGGCCGATCGGCGCGACGGGAACGATCGCCGTGGTCGCGCCGCGCCCGCAGGGGCGCGACCTGCGCGTCCACGACGCCTTCTTCCAGGAGCTGCTGGCGGGCGTCGGCGACGCCGCGCGCGAGCGCGGGTGCGACCTGCTCGTCAGCCACGTCGCCCCCGGCAGCTTCGACGAGCTCGCTGCCGCCACCGCCACTGGCCGCGCCGACGGCACTATCTTCCTCGGCCAGAGCTTCCTCCACCGCGCCTTCAATCGGCTGGCGCAAGGCGGCGCGCGCTTCGCGGTGTGGGGCGCGCAGCTGCACGACCAGCTCTACTGCTCGGTGGGCTCGGACAACCTCGCTGGCGGACGGCGCGCGACCGCCCACCTGCTCCGGTTGGGACGACGGCGGATCGCCTTCCTCGGCGATGCGGACGCGCCGGAGGTTGGTCAGCGGCTGCGCGGTCACTTGGACGCGCTGGAAGCGGCGGGGATCGTCGCCGATCCGGCGCTGCTCGTCCCCTCCCACTTCACCGTGGAATCGGCGCAGGCGGCGGTCGACGCGCTGCTCGCGCGCGGCGCGGAGTTCGACGGGGTGGTCGCGGCGAGCGACCTCATCGCGCTGGGCGCGACCCGCGCGCTGCTCGACGCGGGCCGGGGCGTGCCGGGGGACGTGTCGGTGGTCGGCTACGACGATGTCCCCTTCGCCCGGCTCAGCCGCCCCGCGCTCACCACCGTCCGCCAGGACACGGTTCGCGCCGGGCGGCTCTTGGTGAGCAAGCTGCTCGACGCGGGCGCGGGCGAGATGCGGTCGGAGCGGCTGCCAACGGAACTGATCATGCGGGAGTCGTGCGGGGGGTAAGAGTAGCCCCTTCCCTCGCTTCCTCCTCACGCCCGCTCCGCCACTAGCCCGGTGCACGGGCCCAGCCCCTCGCCCACCCGCTCGATCACTTGCCAGCCGTCGAGCGGGAAACTCGCCGCCTCTTCGCCCAAGTTGAACACGCACAGCAGCCGCTCCGCCCCTTCCCCGCGTTCGAAGGCGAGCAGCGGCTCCGGCGCGTCCACTGGCCGGAGCGCGCCTAGCCGCAGCGCGGAGCGCTCGCGGCGCAGGCGCAGCAGGCGGCGGGTGAGGTGGAGGATGCTCCCGGCATCGGCCTCCTGACCGTCCACCGCCAAGGCCGCGTGCGCTGGGTCGACGGGTAGCCACGGTTCGGCGGTCGAGAAGCCCGCGTACGGCGCGCCGCTGGCCCACGGCATCGGCGTCCGCGCTCCGTCGCGCCCCTGCGTGAGCGGCCAGTTGGCGATCGCCTCCGGGTCCTGCAGCCGCTCGTACGGCACCTCCGCCTGCGGCAGCCCGAGCTCCTCGCCCTGGTACAGGAAGATATTGCCGCGCAGGGCGACCAGCAGCAGCAGCATTTGCCGCGCCAGCGCGTCCCGGTCCCGCCCGCCGAGCCAGCGGGTCGCAACCCGTGGCGCGTCATGGTTGGAGAAGGCCCAGCTCGGCCAGCCCTCCCCCTCCCCGCCCGGCCAGAGCGCCATCGTCTCATGGACGAGCGCGGGCGTAGCCGCGTCCGCGTAGAGGAAGTTGAAGCCATAGGCGCTGTGCAGCCGCGTGCCCCCTGCCGTGTAGTCCTTCATCTCCCGGTCGGCCTGCTCGCCGCCGACCTCCGCGACGGCGAAGCGGCCCCCGCGCTCATCGAGCAGCGCGCGGACGCGCTCGAGGAAGCGGGGGACGTCCGGGTGCGACTGGTTGTGGAAATGGTGCTGAAAGTCGAACGGGCGCGTGCGCTTGCCGAAGCCCGGCGCGACCGGCGGATTATCGAGGAGCGACGGGTCGTGCATCGCGAAGTTGATCGCGTCTAGGCGGAAGCCGTCCACACCGCGATCGAGCCAGAAGCGCGCCGTGTCCAGCAGCGCTTTCTGCACCGCCGGGTGATGGACATGGAGGTTGGGCTGCGCGGCAAGGAAGTTGTGGAGGTAGTACTGCCCCCGCCGCGCGTCCCACGTCCAGCAGGGACCGTGGAACACCGACTGCCAGTTGTTGGGCGGCGACCCGTCCGGCCGGGCATCGGCCCAGACGTACCAGTCGGCCTTGGGGTTGTCGCGGCTCGCGCGGCTCTCGGCGAACCAGGCGTGCCGGTCCGACGTGTGCGCGTACACTTGGTCGATAATCACCTTGAGCCCGAGTTCGTGCGCGCGGGCGAGCAGCCGGTCGAAGTCCGCCAGCGTGCCGAAAATCGGGTCGACGTTCCGGTAGTCGGCGATGTCGTAGCCAAAATCGGCCATCGGCGAGGTGAAGAAGGGCGACAGCCAGATCCCGTCCACACCGAGCGAGGAAACGTAGGGCAGGCGCTCGGTCACGCCAGGCAGGTCGCCCACGCCGTCGCCGTTCGCGTCCAGGAAGGAGCGCGGGTAAATCTGGTAGATGGCGGCGCCGCGCCACCACTCGTCCGCGCTCAACGGCCAGCGCTCTTGCAGACCAGGAAGTCGAGCGGGGCGACCGTAACGCGGTAGCTGCCAGGCGCGGCCGAGGCGGGCTGGCAGCGGCCGCGGACGGAGGTCCAGCGGGCCGATGACGCGTCAATGGTGACGTTGGCGCTGATCGGCGTCGTCCCCGTGTTAAACAGCGCCAGCGTCTCGCCCCCGCCTGACGGCGCGAGCCGCGACAAGGCGAACAGCCCGGGCTTGTCGCCGTAGGCGCGGACGACCTGTTCGCCCGTCCGCAGCGCCGGGTCCGCGCGGCGCAGGGCGGCGAGCTCGGCGATCGCTCGGTAGAGCGGCCCCCGCGCGCCGAAGTTCGCCCGCGCGGTCGTGGCGGTCGAGCCCACCAGCCGGTCGTCGTTGTAGGAGGCGACTCGGCTCGCGAACAGCGTCTGCCGGGCGTCCTGGTCGCCGCCGTCGCCGGCGAGACCCTGCTCGTCGCCGTAGTAGAGCGTTGGCACCCCGCGCGACAGGAACATGAGCGCGTGGCCGAGGATCACGCGGCGGAGCACCTCGTCGTCCGACGCGTCCGGCAGCGCCTGGCGCACGAAAAAGGCGAAGCGGCCCATGTCGTGGTTGCCGAGGAAGGTCGGCAGCCGCCGCGCCGCCGGGGCTCCGCCCTCGTACACCGCGTCGGCCTGGAACAGCCGGTGCAGCCGCTCGGTCCCCGCGCCCTTGGCGACGACGTCCGTCACCGCCGACTGGAAGGCGAAATCGAGCACGGACGGGAAGCCGTCGACCCGCGTGAACCGCGCGAGGCTGCCCGGGTCGGGGTCGTACACCTCGCCGAAGACGTGGAAGTTCGGGATGCCCCTAGCTTTGGCCCTTTCCAGCATGGCCGGCACGAACCGCTGCCAGAACTCCGGGTTGACGTGGCGGGCAGTATCGATGCGGAAACCGTCGATCCCGTAGTCGTCGATCCACGCGCCGAAGATGTCGACGAAGCCGTCGACGACTCGCGGGTTCTCGGTAATCAGGTCGTCGAGCCCGGCGAAGTCGCCCAGCGTCGAGGACTCACCGCGGAAGTTGGTGTCGCCGCGGTTGTGGTAGAAGCGCGGGTCGTTGAGCCAGGCGGGCGTCTTGGCCCCTTGCTCCGCGTCCGGGACGAAAGGCGTGTAGGCGTAGTCCGGCCGCGTCAGCCGGGCGAAGTTCGCCCCGTGCTGCTGCGCGCGGTCGAGCCCGGCAAAGCCCTCGTTGATCCGCTCGCCCCCCGGCCCGCCCTTGGTGGAATGGGGAAAGTCGGCGAGGCTCCGGTAGGCGCAGGGGCTTTGCGGGCATTCGCGATATTTGATGACGTCGGCCGTATGGTTGGTGATGATGTCAAGGTAGACCTTCATCCCCCGCGCGTGCGCCGCGTCCACGAAGCGCTTCATCTCCGCCCGCGTGCCGAAATGCGGGTCGACGTCCGTGAAATCGGTGATCCAGTAGCCGTGGTAGCCGGCGGACTCGTTCCCCGGTGGCCCCTGCACCGGCTTGTTCCGGTAGATCGGCCCCAGCCAGATCGCGGTCGCGCCCAGGCCCTGGATATAGGACAGCCGCGCCGTCAGCCCGGCGAGATCGCCGCCATGGTAGAAGCCCTTGGCGGTCGGGTCGAAGCCGTGGCGCAGCCGATCCCCGGGCAGGCCGCCGCGGTCGTTGGCCGTCGAACCATTCTCGAAACGGTCGGGCAGGACGAAGTACACCACCTCCTCTTCCGGCGCCCGGTCGAGATAGGCCGTCGGCGCGGCCGGCGCTGGGACGGCGGCGACCGCGGCGGCGAGCAGGGCCGCGGCGCGGCCCGGGAACGAACGATTGAGCATGGCAGCGGCCTCCCCCTTCAGCCTTTTTGCAATTCTTTGCAGAGCACGCCTCGACCGGTCAAGGCCGCACCGCGCAGCTGCGTCCACCACCTAAGTTCATCAGGAGCGTTGCCCCACGGCAACTCTTCGTTCTTCCTGGCCGATCGCCCGACGAATCCCGCTTGCCAAGTCCCGCGCCGTTTTCATAGATTTGCAACAACAGGGAAGCTGTCGTAACGATGACGGCGATAGGGAGTCGCGCGGCAACGAGATCCGCGGCCCAGTTCGGAGGGGGTTGGCATGGTTCACGGCATCTGTTCGCGGCGCGGCGCGCTGCTCACCGGCGCGGCAGCGCTCGCGCTCGCGCTTGGCACGCCCGCGCTGGCCCAGGACGCCCAGCCGCCGGTTGACGCGCCGCCGGAGGAGACCCAGGACAACGACGCGAACCCCGCCGCCCCGCCCAACGCCGAAGGCGCCGAGAGCGGCAACGGCGACGAGATCGTCGTCACCGGTTTCCGCGCCTCCCTCGAAAACGCGGTCGCGGAGAAGAAGCAGCGCGACCAGATCGTTGAGTCGGTGTCGGCCGAGGACATCGGCAAGCTGCCGGACGCGTCCATCGCCGAATCGATCGCGCGGCTGCCGGGCGTCACCTCCCAGCGTCTTTCGGGTCGCGCCAATTCCATCTCCGTGCGTGGCTTCGGCCCCGATTTCTCCACCACGCTCCTGAACGGCCGCGAGCAGACCACCACCGGCGAGAACCGGGCGGTCGAATTCGACCAATATCCGTCGGAGGTCGTCCGGCAGGTGGTGGTGTACAAGTCGCCGACCGCGTCGCTGATCGGCCAGGGCTTGGTCGCCACCGTCGACATCCGCACCATTCGCCCGCTCGACTTCGGCGGACGGCGGGTGTTCGCGGTGGGCGCGCGCGGCACCTACTCCGACCTCGGCAAGCTTAACGCAGAGTCGGAGGACGTCGGCTTCCGCGTTAACGGCACCTTCGTCGACCAGTTTGCCGACGATACGGTCGGTATCGCGCTCGCCGCGAGCTACGTCGACGAGCCGTATCAGATTCAGGAGTTCAACGCCTGGGGCTACAACAGCATCCCGGTAACTGCCGCCGACAACATCCCGAACGTGCCGGCCGGCAACTACGCGCTAATCGGCGGCTCCAAGTCGTTCGTCACCTCCACCAAGCTCAAGCGGCTGGGCTTGCAGGGCACGCTCCAGTTCCGCCCGGTCGAACGGCTGACCTTCACGCTGGACGGCTTTTACTCCGACTTCGAGGACGACCAGCGCAAACGCGGCATCGAATTACCGCTCGGCTTCTTCGCTTTCGGCACCACCGCGGACCCGCGCCGCGATCCGTTCGCCGTGGCCGACGGCCAGATCGTCTCTGGCACGTTCCGCAACGTCCAGGGCGTGATCCGCAACGACGCCTTCGTCCGCCAGGCGGAGCTGATCTCCGGTGGCTTCAACGCCAATTTCGAAGGCGACGACGGCTTCAACGCCTTTTTCGATTTCGGCTACTCGCGCACCGACCGCGACGAGATCAGCATCGAGTCCTATTCGGGCACCGGCTACAACGTCGATCGCGGCGCGACGGACACCATCGGCTTCACCTCCACCCCGCGCGGCACCCGATTCGATCCGACGCTCAACTACTCGGACCCCAACCTCATCCGGCTCACCGACCCGCTCGGCTGGGGCGGCAGCCGAGTCCAGGCGGGCTATTACAATAACCGCATCATCGACGATGAGCTGAAGCAGTTCCGCGCCCAGATCGAGAAGGAGTTCGAGGGGAGCTTCCTGTCGGCGATCAAGGCGGGCGCCGCCTACACAGACCGCGAGAAGTCGCTTACCCCCGACGAGAGTTTCCTCGCGCTCGCCAGCGGCGCGACGGAGGTGGCCGTGCCGCAAGAGCGGCTGCTGCGGTCGACCAACCTGTCCTATCTCGGGCTCGGCCCCGTCATCTCGTACGACCCGTTCGCGCTGATCGACGACGGCGTGTACCGGCTCGACCCCAACACCGCGCAGGACGTGCTCGGCAAGGGCTACACGGTGCGCGAGGACCTGCTAAGCTTCTACGTTCAGGCCGACCTGGACGCCTCGCTCGGCGCGAGTACCTTGACCGGCAATCTCGGCGTCCAGACGATCTTCACCGACCAGAGCACAAGCGGCTTCGTGTTCGGCGCCTCCGGCCCGCAGCTCCAGATGCTGGGCGACGACTACCGCGACATCCTGCCCAGCCTAAACCTGTCGCTCCGCACGCCCGGCGACTTCGTGTTCCGCCTGGCCGCGGCGCGCGAGATTCAGCGGCCCCGGCTCGAGCAGATGCGGCTTTCGATCGGCTACGGCGTGAACCGCGACGGGCCGGTGCCGATCATCCGCGGCTCGGGCGGCAACCCGTTCCTACGACCGTTCCGCGCCAACTCCATCAATGCCAACATCGAGAAGTACTTCGGCCGCACCGGCTTCATCTCGCTCCAGGGCTTCTACAAGGACCTGAAGAACTTCGTCTTTGACAACGTGGAGTCGGAGTTCGACTTCACCGCCCTGCCGCGCCCATCCGGCGACCTGACGGGGCTGACCAGCTTCGTCGGCACCATCAGCCGGCCGGAGAACACCGGCGGCGGCAAGCTGTACGGCGCGGAACTCGCAGCGACGCTCCCGTTCGAGGTGGTCGCGGACGCGCTGGAAGGGTTCGGCTTCACCGGCGGCGTGAGTTACACCAAGACGAGCGTGCGGCTGACACCCGAGAGCGATCCGACGGAAATCCTCGGCTATTCGCGCTACGTCGCCAACGGCACGCTGTTCTACGAGCGCGACGGGTTCAACCTGCGCGGCAGCGTGCGGCACCGCTCCACCTTTCTCGGCGAAGTGTCCGGCTTCGGCGCCAACCGCGCCAACCGCCGCGCGCTGGGCGAGACCATCGTGGACGCGCAGCTGGGCTACGACTTCGGCGAGAACAGCTCCTTGTCCGGCCTGTCGCTCTACCTCCAGGGGCAGAACCTGACGGACGAGCCGTTCGTCACGGTGACGGACACGGACACGCCGCTTCAGGTGATCGACCACCAGCGCTTTGGGCGGCGGTTCCTGGCGGGGTTCAACCTGCGGTTCTGAGGCGTCCCTCTCCTCTTGAGAGAGAGAGAGAGAGAGAGAGGAGGAGCCCGCGCTGCACAGCAGCGTGGGAGGGTGAGGGAGCGCCGCTCCGCGGCACTGTGCGATGTGGCGCATCGCGCTTCCCCTCATCCAACTCCGACTAAGACCCGCTGCGCGGACCTAAGTCTCCGTATCCTTCTCCCTCCAGAGGAGAAGGGCTAAGGTTGGGGGAGCATGACCGAAGCACCGCCCACCAGGGTCGTCATCGTCGGCGGGGGCACCGCCGGCTGGATGGCGGCCGCGGCGCTCGCCCGCTTCCTCGGCCCCACCGGCGCGATCCGGCTCGTCGAGTCGGATGAGATTGGCACGGTGGGGGTCGGTGAGGCGACGATCCCGCAGATCCGCTTGTTCAACGAAGGGCTCGGGATCGACGAAGACCGATTTCTGCGCGAGTGCCAGGGCACGTTCAAGCTCGGCATCGAGTTCGTCGGCTGGGGTTTACGGAGCGCCGCGGACCGTTACACCCACGCCTTCGGCTCCGTCGGCCGACCGCTCGGGCTCCTGCCCTTCCACCATTATTGGCTGCGTCACCGCGCGGCCGGCGGGGTAACGGACCTGTGGGCCGCCTCCGCCGGCGCGCGCGCCGCGCGGGAGAACCGCTTCGCGCGCCCCGCCGACGGTCCCAACAAGCCGTCGAGCGGCGTGTCCTACGCCTTCCACTTCGACGCCTCGCTCTACGCCGCCTTCCTGCGCCGTTACGCCGAAGCGCGCGGCGTGCGCCGGACGGAGGGCAGGGTCTCGCACGTCGAGACGCGGCGCGAGGACGGCTTCGTGGAATCGGTCGCGCTCGACGACGGCGAGCGGGTCGCGGGCGACCTGTTCGTCGACTGCACCGGCTTCCGCGGGCTGCTAATCGAGGGCGCGTTGCGCGCCGGCTACGACGACTGGTCGCGCTGGCTCCCGTGCGACCGGGCGATGGCGGTACCGACCGCCTCGCCCCCCGGCCCGCTCGCTCCCTACACCCGCGCCACCGCGCGCGAGGCGGGATGGCAGTGGCGCATCCCCCTCCAGCATCGCGTGGGCAACGGGCTGGTCTACTCCAGCCGCCACCTGCGCGACGACCGCGCGGCGGACCTGCTCCTGGCGAACCTGGACGGCGAACCGCTGGCCGACCCGCGCCCGCTGCGCTTCACCACCGGGCGGCGGCGGGAGGCGTGGCGCGGCAACGTCGTCGCGCTCGGGCTCGCCGCGGGCTTCATGGAGCCGCTGGAGTCGACCTCCATCCACCTGATCCAGACGGGGATTGCGCGGCTGCTGCAATTCTTCCCCGGCCGGGAGGGCATCGCCGCCGCGGACCGCGCCGAATTCAATCGGCAGAGCGAAGGGGAGTGGACCGCGATCCGCGACTTCCTGATCCTTCACTATCACGCGACGGAGCGGCCGGAGCCCTTCTGGCGGGACATCGCGCGCGCGCCGATCCCCGATACGCTGGCGGCCAAGCTCGAGCTATTCCGCGGCAACGGCCGGCTCGTCCGGCGCGAGGACGAGCTGTTTACGGAAGTCGGCTGGCTTCAGGTGATGGTCGGCCAAGGTGTCGAGCCCCGCGGCCACCATCCGCTCGCCGACGTCCCCACGCCCGCGCAGCTCGACGAGTTCGTCCGGCTGTGCGCCGCGCACGCGGGGCAGGTCGCGGGGGCGATGCCGGACCACCGCGCCTACTTGGCCCACCATTGCGCGGCGGCGCCCGCGCCCTTCGCGCGGGCGAGCTAGGAGCAGAATCAGCGATGGCCACCGTCACTCCCCAGACCCTCGTCGCCAAGCCCCGCCTCGGCTGGCGGTCGATGTGGAACATCTCCTTCGGTTTTTTCGGCATCCAGATCGGCTTCGCGCTGCAGAACGCGAACATGAGCCGCATCTTCCAGTCGCTCGGCACCGCGATCGACGACCTGCCCGCCTTGTGGATTGCCGCCCCGCTCACCGGGCTGCTCGTCCAGCCGGTGGTCGGGCATTTGAGCGACCGCACCTGGCTCGGGCGGCTCGGGCGGCGGCGACCCTACTTCCTCGCCGGCGCCGTGCTGGCTGCGCTGTCCTTGTTCCTCATGCCGCTCGCCCCCGTCCTGCTCTTCGCCGCCGTCATGCTGTGGGTGCTCGACGCGTCGCTCAACATCTCCATGGAGCCGTTCCGCGCCTTCGTCGGCGACATGCTTGGGAAGGACCAGCACAGTGCGGGCTACGCGGTGCAGACCGCCTTCATCGGCGCGGGCGCGGTGGTGGGCTCCATCTTTCCTTGGGCGCTCGAACAATGGGGCGTCAGCAACGAGGCCGCGCCCGGCGGCATCCCCGACACAGTGCGCTACGCCTTCTGGTTTGGCGGCGCGGCGCTCTTCGCCGCCGTGCTGTGGACGGTGGTCACTACCGATGAATACTCGCCGGAACAGATGGCGACGTTTGACGGAGCAAAGGCGGACACGGGGGAGACGATGCGCGCGCTCGCCGCGCGCGGCCCGGGGCCGAGCCTGCTGTGGATCGGCGCGGGCTTGGCCGTGGTCCTCGCCGTGGGCGCGTTTGGACTGGAGAAGGAGGTGTACCTCCTGGGCGCGCTGCTCGCCGCCTACGGCGCGGCTTCGCTCGCGGCGGCCGCGCTCGCCCGGCGGGGGCAGACCAGCAACATGCTCGCGAACATCGTCGGCGATTTCGCCGGCATGCCGGAGGTGATGAAGCGGCTGGCGCTGGTCCAGTTCTTCTCCTGGTCCGCGCTGTTCATTATGTGGATCAACACCACGCCGGTGGTCGCCCAGTATTTCTTCGCCGCGCCGGGGCCGGACAGCCCGCGCTACCAGGAGGGCGCGAACTGGGTGGACGTGCTGTTCGCCACCTACAACGGCGTCGCCGCCGTCGCCGCGCTGGCGCTGCTGCCGTTCCTCGCCCGGCGCATCGGCCGCGTCCGCACCCACGCGCTGGCGCTCGCCTGCGGCGCGGCGGGCTACGCGAGCTTCTTCCTAATCCGCGACGCGCGGCTGCTGCTGCTGAGCGAGGTGGGCATCGGCATCGCCTGGGCGTCCATCCTGGCCATGCCCTATGCGATCCTTGCTTCCGCGCTGCCGCAGCGCAAGCTCGGCGTGTTCATGGGGCTTTTCAACGTCTTCGTGGTGGTGCCCCAGTTGCTCGTGGCGACGGTGATGGGCTCCATCACCAAGCGCTTCTTCCCGACCGATCCGATCTACACCATGGCCTTCGCCGCCGCGGTGGCGGCGCTCGCCGCGCTCGCCACCCTGCGCGTGGCCGAGCCCGCGCGGGACGGCGCGCCGGCGCCCGCCCCGGACGGCCGACCGGAGTTCGCCGAATGACCCACCCGTCGCTCGCCCTGCTCCTCGCCGTGCTCGCGGCCGCGCCCGCCACCGCGCCGGCCGTCACCCCCGTCGAGCGCCACGCGCCCGCCGACCTGTCGGGCACCCGCCACCCCGAATGGACGCGGACGGCCGCCATCTATCAGATCAACACGCGCCAGTTCACGAAGGAAGGCACGCTGCGCGCCGCCGAGCGCGAGCTGCCCCGCCTGCGCGCGCTCGGCGTCGACATCCTGTGGCTCATGCCCATCCACCCCATCGGCGCAAAGAACCGCAAGGGCGGCCTAGGCAGCCCCTACTCCGTCCGCGACTACCGCGCGGTGAATCCAGAGCTGGGGACGATGGCGGATCTCAAGTCCTTCGTCCGCGCCGCGCACCGGCAGGACATGCGCGTGATCCTTGACTGGGTCGCCAACCACACCGCCTGGGACAACCCCTTGGTGGCGGAGCATCCGGACTGGTACGAGCGCGACTGGAAGGGCGCGTTCCGCCCGACGCCTTGGTGGGACTGGTCGGACATCATCGACCTCGACTTCCGCAGCGCGGGCTTGCGCCGCTACATGGCCGACAGCATGGCTTTCTGGGTACGCGAGGCGGACGTGGACGGCTTCCGCGCGGACGTCGCGGCCTACGTCCCCATCGACTTCTGGGAGCGGACGCGGCGGGAGCTGGACGCGATCAAGCCCGTCTTCATGCTGGCGGAAGCGCAGACGCGAGACCTCCACCGCTCCGCCTTCGACGCGTCCTACGGCTGGGGCTGGTATGACGCGGTGGTCGGCATCGCCAAGGGCCGCGCGGACGTTGGCGCCCTGTTCGGCTACTACAGCGAGAACGAGTCCGCCTGGCCCGCCGGCGCGCAGCGGATGCTGTACGTTGAGAACCACGACCAGAACAGCTGGCACGGCACCCAGTTCGAACAGTTCGGCCCCGCCCGGACCAACGCGATCGTGCTGTCGGTGGCAGGCGAGGGCATCCCCCTGCTCTACAACGGGGTCGAAGCGGGGAATGAGAAGCGCCTCGCGTTCTTCGAGCGCGACCCGATCGCCTGGCGACCGCACCCCAACGCTAATCTGTACCGCCGCCTGTTCGCGCTAAAGGAGCGCAACCGCGCGCTGCACAACGCGCCCTGGGGAGGGCGCATGGTACCGGTGGTGAACAGCGCGCCGGGCAAGGTCTTTTCCTTCGTGCGCGAGCGGGACGGGCACCGCGTCCTTGGCGTCTTCAACTTCTCCGCCGAACTGCAGCGGGTGGGCTTCACCGACGGCCCGTTCGCCGGGCGCTGGCGCGACTTTGACGGCGGCGCGAGGGTGGACGTCGCGGCCGACACACGGCTGGCGCTGGCTCCTTGGTCCTACACACTTCTCACCGTCGAGCGATGAGCGCCACTTGCACCCGCGTCGTCGTGCTCGGCGGCGGCACCGCCGGCTGGATGGCGGCGTGCCTGTTCGCCCGCGCATGGGGCGATCGCGCGGATGTAGCGGTGGTGGAAAGCGCGGAGATCGGCATCGTCGGCGTGGGCGAGGGCTCCACGCCGCAGCTGCGCGCCTTCTTCGCCAAGCTCGGCGTCGCCGAAGCCGAGTGGATGCCGCGCTGCAACGCCACCTACAAGAACGGCATCCGCTTCCGTGGCTGGTCGGAGCGGCCGGGGCACGAAAGCTACTTCCACCCCTTTGCCTCCGCGCTCGACCTCCACACGGAGCCGCTGTTCTTCGCCAACGCGCGCCGCCGCCGGCAGGGGCTCGACGTCCCCGCCCACCCCGACCGCTACTACGTCGCTGCTCGGCTCGCCGAGCGCCGCCTCGGGCCGCTCCCGGCCGAGCATTTTCCGTTCGACATCGGCTACGGCTACCATTTCGACGCGCACCTCGTCGGCGCCTTCCTGCGCGACCACGCGGCGGGGCTCGGCGTGCGGCGGCTCGACCGGCGGGTCGCCGAGGTCGACGTCGGCGAGGACGGGAACGTCCGCGCGCTCGTCGCGACGGACGGCGAGCGGATCGGCGGCGACCTGTTCGTCGACTGCAGCGGCTTCCGCTCGGTAATCGCGCAGGGCGCGCTGGGCGTCCGCTTTCTCCCCTTCGCCGAGAACCTGTTCAACGACGCCGCCGTGGTGATGCCCACCCCGCACCGGGACGCAAACGACATCGCGCCGGAGACCGCGTCCCACGCCATGCGCCACGGCTGGCGCTGGGAGATCCCGCTCACGAACCGGGTCGGCAACGGCTATGTCTATTCCACCGCCCACTGCTCCCCGGACGAGGCAGAGGCCGAGCTCCGCGCGGCGCTGGGCGTCGGCGACGAGCCCGCTGCGCGCCACTTGGCGATGAAGGTCGGGCGGGTGGAGCGGAGCTGGGCGGGTAACTGCCTGGCGGTCGGCCTGTCCCAAGGCTTCATCGAGCCGCTGGAGGCGACCGCGTTGCACATCGTCCAGGCGACGGTGGAAGGCTTCATCGGGGTGTGGGACGCGGGGCGCGGGACGCCGGAGCACCGGGACGCGTTCAACGGGGCGATCGCCGCGCGCTATGAGGGCATCCGCGACTACATCGTTCTCCACTACCGCGCCAACCGGCGCACCGACACGCCCTACTGGCGCGACAACGCCGCCAATGATCGCCTGTCCGACTCGCTTAAGGCGATCATCACCTGCTGGTTCACCGGCGGCGACCTGAGCCGGGAGATCGAGGACCAGGGCATCGCCCGCTACTACGCGCCGCTGTCCTGGCATTGCCTGCTCGCCGGCTACGGCGCGTTCCCGGCCGACGGCAAGCTCCGCGCGCCGCCGCCGGGGACGCCGGGGGCCGACTTGGCCGCGCTGGACGACTTCGTGGCGCGCTGCTCGGCCAATTTTCGGTCGCACGGGGAACTGCTCGCCGCCGCGCGCCCGCCGCTCGCCGCGTGACCCCGACCGAACTCAGCGTCCGCTTTTTCACGCAGCTGTGCCTCATCCTGCTCGCCTGCCATCCGTTCGGGCTGCTCGCGAAGCGGGTGGGCCAGCCGCAGGTGGCGGGCGAAATGATCGCGGGCGTGGCCCTCGGCCCCTCGCTCCTCGGCTTCCTCGCCCCCGAAGTGCTACGACATCTACCCGAAGCGGGGCCCGACCGTGCTGTCGCCCCACCTCGGCGTCAAGTTCGAGCGCAGCTTCGGCGACACCGCCCACTACGCGCGCGAGGAGGGCGAGGACGTGGAAGGCTGGCGTTTCCTCCTGGGCCTGCAGACATGGGTCTGAGGCTCGTCCTGTCCGCCAACGGCTGACCGGCGGGGTACCGTGCGCCGACGAGAGCTTCTCTCACTGACCGGAGCGGTCGTCGTCGGGCTTGGGCTCTCCGTCGCGCTCCGACAACGGGAGCCGCCAAGCACGGACGTCGGCGACCTCGCGACCGCGCGAGACGTCATGGCCGACGGGAGCTCGCCCCGGTCGGGACCGCCGGGGGCCGACCTGTCCGTCGCGGTTTTCACTGACTACCGCTGCCCCGCGTGCCGGCGCGCCGACCCGGAGATGCAGCGCGCCGTCGAGGCCGACGGTGCTGTCACCGTCGTCTACAAGGATTGGCCGCTCTTCGGCGAACGGTCGAACAGGGCCGCACGCGTGGCCCTCGCCTCAGTGGCCCAGGGTATCTACCCCGCCGTGCACCATGCTTTCATGGCCGCGCCCAATCTCGACGAGCGCACCTTGCGCGCCGTCGTCGAACATGCAGGCGGCGACTGGGCGAAGCTCGAGGACGACCTCCGACGGGGAGCGGCAGCGATTGAGGAGCAGCTCGCCCGCAATGCGCGGCAAGCCTTTGCCCTGGGGCTGGGCGGTACGCCCGGCTACCTGATCGGGCCGCTGCAGGTGCGCGGCGCGCTCGATGAGGGCGAGTTCCGGGCGGCCTTCGACGCGGCGCGAAGCAGCGCATGAGGGTAGCGGCTCGCTCCACTTGACGGCCTCGCGCCAGCCTGGGCGAGGGTTTCGTGCCCGGCCGTCGTGCGCTTCTGAAAGGCAAGCGCCTGATCTGCCTCGACGTACTAGACAATTACAAGTTCTTGCAGCCGGAGCTGGTGCGGCTGCTCGAGACAAAGGTAAGCAAGTATCTGCCTAGAACTCCCCCGGAAGCGAGTTCGACACCGGCTTGAATGCGCCGCTCACGATCTCCGGCTACCAATCTGTGCGCAACGCTACCTTCGACGACGTTAGCTGAACGGGTGGCCGATGTTGGAGAGCGATCTGATGCAGCTGATGTCCGCTCCTGGGTCCTTGCTTCTCGAAGGCCGTGCAAGATCCGGCGGCAGCTAGTGGCCGACTATGCCGAGCGGCTTAGCGTCGTCGTGAAAGGATGATGCCCCGACCCACGTCGCGCGGCTCCCTATGCCATCGCCCGGCTCGAGCCTGGCGGCGGCGAGCACGTAGCGCCCGGCCAGGTCGAAGTGGACCAGACGCGCGGCGGAACCAGCGGCGCGGCGCGCCATCGCCAGCGACGCCTTCGCGCGTTCGATTGCATAATCCTCGTCCATCGCTCCGCCTTTTTTGGAGATAATCATGCGCCGGGGCCGGCTGCTGCCTCCCAGCCTCCGCCGAGCGCGAGGAACAGGGTGACGAGGTTGGTCGACGATTGCGCCTCGGACGACGCGAGCTGCGTCTCGACCTCGGCCAGCCGCCGCTCGGCCTCCAGCACGATCTGGAAATTCTCGCGGCCGGCGTCGAAGCGGAGGCGGGCGACCCGCGCTGCCTGCGCGCCGCCGTCCCGCGCGCGGCGCAGCGTCAGTACGCGGTCGCGCTCGTTGGCGTAACGGGTCAGCGCCCCTTCCGTCTCCTCCAGCGCGACGAGCCAGCTGACGTCGAACTCGGCGAGCGCGGCGTCGGCGGCGGCCTCGGCCTGCCGCACCCGCGCGCGGGCGGCGCTGCGGTTCGGGAAGCTCCACGAGATCAGCGGCCCCAGGCTGAAGCGGAACCCGTCGCCCGACGCGAGCCCGCCGGGCGAGCCGGCGGTGGAGCCGACGGAGCCGCCAATGCTGACGCTCGGGTAGAGGTCAGCGATCGCCACGCCCACGCGCGCGGTGGCGGCGGCCAGGCGGCGCTCCGCGGCGCGGACGTCCGGACGGCGGCGCAGCAACGCGGCGCCGTCGCCCACGGGGATTGAGCGGGCCAGCGCCGGCGGCGAGGCGCAGCTCGCGACGACCGCCGGGAACTCGGCGGGCGGGCGGCCGGTCAGCACCGCCAGGCGGTAAAGCGCGATGCGGCGGTCGGCTTCGAGCGTCGGCAGCTGCGCGCGGGTCTGCTCAAGCAGCTGCGCCGCCTGCCCCGTTTCCATCGCGGTGCCGCGCCCCCCTTCGAGCAGGCGGCGGGTAAGGTCGAAGGTGCGCTGCTGCACCGCCACGCTGCGCCGGGCGACGGCGAGCTGGCCGCCCGCGCCGCACGCGTCGGCGTAGGCGCGAGCGGTTTCCGCCGCCACCGTCACCCGCGCGAGGTCGAACGCCGCCTGCGCCGCGCCGAGGTCGGCGCGCCCCGCCTCGATGCCGCGGCGGATGCGGCCGAGCAGGTCGACCTGGTCGCCGACGTCGAGCCCTGCGTCGTAGAGTTCGCC
>CADCVW010000049.1 GCA_902806235.1 uncultured Sphingomonadaceae bacterium
TCAGCTTCATGACCGACGACGTTACTGCCGCCGTCCGCGACAAGCAGGAAGAGCCGCCGGTCGCCACGCTCAAGGCGGAGACGCCGGGCGGGCCGTTCGGCGGCGCGGGATTCGGGGGCGCGCGGAGCGCGCCGCCGCGCAAGGGCGCGGACGTCTCCTACCGCCTCCCCGTGCCGTTCGAGGAGGCGGCGGCGCTCAAGGAGCAGCGGGTGACGCTTCCCAACGGCCGTTCGCTCGACATCCGGCTCCCAGCGGGCGTCGAGGACGGGACCAAAATTCGGCTCGCCGGTCAGGGCGAGGAAGGACCGGGCGGGCGCGGCGACGCGATCGTTAGCGTCGTCATCCAGCCGCACCGCTTCTTCGCGCGAGACGGCGACGACGTCCGGCTCGATTTGCCGGTGGCGCTCGACGAGGCGGTGCTGGGGGCCAAGGTGCGCGTCCCCACCGTCGACGGGACTGTGATGGTGACGGTGCCGGCCGGCTCCACCTCCGGCCGCACCCTGCGGCTGAAGGGCAAGGGTTTCCACGGCCGCGGCGGTGGCCGGGGCGACCAGCTGGTGCGGCTCGCGGTCGACCTGCCGGCGGACGACGCCGAGCTGCGCCGCTTCGCGGAGGGCTGGAGCGCGCGGGGCGAACTGAACCCGAGAGCCGCGCTGGGCGTATAGGATTCCATGGCGCAGGACGTTTCGCCGCATTCGCCGGAAGAGCGGCGCAAGCGGCTGGCGCGCGCCCGCGCGGCGTTCGGCAAGCGCGTCGAGCGGGTCAAGCCCGGCACCTACGCGTGGGAGGTGATCAAACGGGTCGGCACCGGCGTGTTCAACGACGGATTCATCCACGCCGGCAACCTCGCTTATCTGGCGCTGCTCACCTTGTTCCCATTCTTCATCGTCGCGGCGGCGGTGGCGCGCATCTTCGGCCGGACGGAGGGCGGCATGGCAACGGTGCTCGCCGTGCTGCAGACCATGCCGCCGGACGTCGCGGCCGTGATCTCCCAGCCGGTTCAGGACGTTCTCGCCGCGCGGTCGGGCAACCTCCTGTGGTTCGGCGCCCTCGTCGGCCTATGGACCACGGCGAGCTTCATCGAAACGATTCGCGATATCCTGCGCCGCGCCTACGGCGTGACGTTCACCCGGTCCTTCTGGGAATACCGGCTCTACTCCATCGGGCTGATCGTCGGCGCGGTGGTGCTGCTGCTGCTCGCGCTGTCGACACAGATCGTGTTCACCAGCTTGGAGGCGCTCCTTGAGCGGCTGCTGCCGTTCCAGCTGTTTGGCCGGAGCTTCCAGCCGCTCCGCGCGCTGCCGGCCGTCGCGCTGTTCGGCTCGCTTTACCTGATCTTCTGGTCGCTCACCCCCCACCGCTACCGCGCGCGGCGCTTTCCGAAATGGCCGGGGCCGCTGTTCGTCACCGTGTGGTGGCTGCTCACCACCCTGCTGCTGCCGCGCGCGCTGAGCCTCGCCGGCGGCTACGACCTCACCTACGGCAGCCTGGCGGGGGTGACGATTGCGCTGCTGTTCTTCTTCATCATCGGGCTGGGCGTGGTGTTCGGGGCGGAGCTCAACGCCGCGCTGGCGGAGACGGACGAACCGACGGTAGAGGAGGTCGCGCGGGCGCAGGCGGGCGCGCCGGAGGCAACAGGGGGGACGGCATGAGCGGACTGATGGCGGGCGATCTAATGAAGGGTCGGCGCGGGCTGATCATGGGCCTCGCCAACGACCGCTCGCTCGCCTGGGGCATCGCTAAGGCCTTGTCGGCGCAAGGGGCGGAGCTCGCCTTCTCCTTCCAGGGCGACGCGCTGGAGAAGCGGGTACGCCCGCTGGCCGCCGAACTCGGCTCCGATTTCCTCCTCGACTGCGACGTCGGCGATATGGGCGCGGTCGACCGGGCGTTCGACGCGCTCCGCGAACGGTGGGGCCGGCTCGACTTCCTCGTCCACGCCATCGGTTTCTCCGACAAGAACGAGCTGCGCGGCAAGTTCGTCGACACCAGCCTCGACAACTTCCTGCTGACCATGAACATTTCGGCGTACTCCATGGTCGCCGTGACCCGCGCGGCGCGAGCCTTGATGCCGGACGGCGGTTCCGTGCTCACCCTCACCTATTACGGCGCGGAAAAGGTGATCCCGCACTACAACGTCATGGGCGTCGCCAAGGCGGCGCTGGAGGCGAGCGTTAAGTATCTCGCGATGGACCTGGGTCCCGAGCGCATCCGGGTGAACGCGATCTCCGCCGGCCCTATCCGCACGCTGGCGGCGAGCGGCATCGGCGACTTTCGCTACATCCTGAAATGGAACGAGTACAACAGCCCGCTCCGCCGCAACGTCACCATTGACGAGGTCGGCGGCGCGGCGCTCTACCTCCTGTCGGACCTGGCGAGCGGGGTGACGGGCGAGATCCACCACGTCGACGCTGGCTACAACGTAGTCGGCATGAAGGCGGAGGACGCGCCGGACATCGCGACGGTTTGAAGGCGAGGCAGCGACCATGGTCACCGTGCTGCGCGAGCGCGGCCTCCAGGTCATCTTCTAAAAAAGCGACCAACTGCCCGCGCACGTCCACGTCTTAGGCGACGGCGAAACTAGGATCGCGCTGGGCGACGCGGACGCGGCCTCCGCGATCATAGACGTTAAGCGCGCCAGCCTCGCGGAGAGTCGACGCGCCCTCGCCCTCATGCGAGAACGGCAGGGCTATCTTCTCGGCCGGTGGAGCGAGCTGAATGGGTGAGTTGACCGAAGAGGAACATGACGCCGCCGTGCGCCGGGGCGAGATCGGGATGGCCACCAAGCCGCGCGCTAGGTCGGCCCGCTACGACCGGGCGACGGGCCGGATTGTCGTCGAACTCGTCAACGGTGTCACTTTCGCCCTCCCCGCGTCGCTCGCCCAGGATCTCGAAAACGCCACGCCGGACCTGCTCGCGCAGGTGGAAGTGCTGGGGGTGGGTTTCGGCCTGCACTGGGAGGAGCTGGACGTCGACTTCTCGGTCGAAGGCGTGATGGCCGCCCGCTTCGGCACGGCGCGCTACATGAGGGAGCGCTCCGGCTGGGGACCGGACGCCCAAGCCGCCGAATGAGCTGGAACACCTCCGGCCGCGTCTTCCGCTTCACCACCTGGGGCGAAAGCCACGGCCCAGCGATCGGCGCGGTGGTGGATGGCTGCCCGCCGGGGCTGCCGCTGAGCGAGGCCGACATCCAGCCGTGGCTCGACCGCCGCCGGCCCGGCTCGTCGCGCTTCACCACGCAGCGGCGGGAGCCGGACGCGGTGCGCATCCTGTCCGGCGTTCACGAAGGGCGCACCACTGGCACGCCGATCTCCCTCCTGATCGAGAACGTCGACCAGCGGTCGAAGGACTACGCAAGCCTCGCGCAGACTTACCGCCCCGGCCACGCCGACTACGCCTACCAAGCCAAGTACGGCCACCGCGACCCGCGCGGCGGCGGGCGATCGTCGGCGCGGGAAACGGCGGCGCGGGTCGCGGCGGGCGCGGTGGCGCGGGCGGCAATCCCGGAAGTGCGGGTGCGCGCCTACCTCGTCGAGCTCGGCGGCGACCCGATCGACCGCGAAGCGTTCGACGACACCGCAATCGACGCCAACCCCTTCTTCTGTCCGGACCCGGCGGCGGCCGAACGCTGGGAAGAGCTGGTCGACGGCGCGCGGCGCGCTGGCTCGTCGCTCGGAGCGGTGGTCGAGTGCGTCGCCGAGGGTGTCCCCGCGGGCTGGGGCGCCCCGGTCTACGCCAAGCTCGATGCCGATCTGGCCGCGGCATGCATGGGGATCAACGCGGTCAAGGGCGTGGAGATCGGCGACGGCTTTCTCGCGGCGCGGCTGGCGGGCGAGGCGAACGCTGACGCCATGCGGCCGGGCGAAACTGGGGGCGCCCCGCGCTTCCTCGCCAACCACGCGGGCGGGATCGCCGGCGGCATCTCGACGGGCCAGCCGGTGGTGGTCCGCGCCGCGTTCAAGCCGACGAGCTCCATACTGACCCCGGTGGAAAGCGTGACTGCGCAGGGCGACGCAACGGAGGTCCGCACGCCCGGGCGGCACGACCCTTGCGTGGGGATCAGGGGCGCGCCGGTGGTGGAGGCGATGGTCGCACTGGTGATCGCCGACCACAAGCTCCTCCACCGGGCGCAGTGCGGCTGAGCTAAGCTCCCCCGCCGAGCGGGCGGCGGAGCAGGCTCACCCCGCGCGCTCGCCCGCGACGGGGAGCAGCACGGTCCAGGCGCCCGCGAAGTAGAGCAGGCCGGCGAGGAGGCTCCGCTTGCGGTCGAGCAGGTAGGCGGCGGCGAGCAGGAACGCGCCCGCGAGCACGGTCGCGCGGGGAAGCCAAGCCGGCAGCGCCGTCCGCAGCAGGAGCGCCCCCAGCGCCGTGCAGCCCACCGCGTTCGCGCCGAGCCACAGGTAGGACCAGCCGCCGATGGAGCCCGCCAGCGGCAGCTTCACGGTGGCGTAGCCGGTCATCGCCCGCGGAAAGCAGTCGGCGGCGAGGTGGAGGCCCAGCCCGGCGCCGACGGGGCGGAGCGCCGGGCGCGCGAGCAGCGGCAGCAGGGGAAGCAGCGATTGAGTGAGCGCGCTGCGGTGGCCGGAGGGCAACGACTGGTCGCCTTCGGGAAAGGTGCTGCCGGCCCAGGTCCAGAGCAGGATCAGCAAGGGATCGAGCGCGCAGTCGAGCCCCGGCGCGCGCGCGCTCGACCGCCCAGCGGTGGGCGACGGTGAGGAGGACGCCGGCGGCGAGGCTCTGGAAGGCGGTCATGTCGGCCCACCCTTACGGAAAAACCTCGTCATCCCGCGTAGGCGGAGGTCCATGATCCTCGACCTACGTAGGCGCGCACTCCCGCCGCGCGGAAGATCATGGACTCCCGCCTACGCGGGGATAACGGGATAGAGAAAATCCACGCCGCCCACCCGTGCCGGCCGTGACGTCCCCCTCACGCGAACGGGTCGCGCACCAAGATCGTGTCGTCGCGCTCGGGGCTGGTGGACACTGTCGCCACCGGGCAGCCGATCAGCTCCTCGATCCGTCGGATGTACTTCACCGCCTGCGCCGGCAGGTCGGCCCAGCTGCGCGCGCCGAAGGTGGACTCGCTCCAGCCCCCGAAGCGCTCGAACACCGGCTCGACCGCGACCTGCGTGCGCGGATCGCTTGGCAGGTAGTCGAGAGCTTCGCCAGCGAGCAAGTAGCCGGTGCAGATCTGCAGCTCGTCGAAGCCGTCGAGCACGTCGAGCTTGGTCAGCGCCACGCCGTGCACGCCCGACACGGCGATGGCCTGGCGGACGAGCGCCGCGTCGAACCAGCCGCAGCGGCGCTTGCGGCCGGTGACGGTGCCGAATTCGCGCCCGCGCTCGCCCAATCGCTGGCCGATCTCGTCGCGCAGCTCGGTCGGGAACGGGCCGGAGCCGACGCGGGTCGCGTAGGCCTTGACGATGCCGAGCACGTAGCCGGTGGCGGCCGGGCCGAGGCCGGACCCCGCGGCGGCCTGCCCCGCCACCACGTTGGAGGAGGTGACAAACGGGTAGGTCCCGTGGTCGACGTCGAGCAGCACGCCCTGCGCGCCTTCGAACAGGATGCGACGCCCCGCCCGCCGCGCCTCGTCCAGGGTGCGCCACACGGGCGCGCCGAAGGGCAGCACGAACGGCGCGACCTCCGCCAGCGCGGCCTTGAGCTGGCGCCGGTCGATCCCAGTGTGGCCGAAGCCTGCGCGCAGCGCGTTGTGGTGGGCTAGCAGCCGGTCGAGCTGCCCGTCGATCCCGTCGAGCCGCGCCAGGTCGCCGACGCGGAGCGCGCGGCGGCCGACCTTGTCCTCGTAGGCTGGACCGATGCCGCGGAGCGTGGTGCCGATCTTGCCCGCGGGGCCGCTCGCCTCCTCGCGCAGCCCGTCGAGCTCGCGGTGGAAGGGCAGGATCAGCGGGCAGGTGTCGGCGACCTGGAGGATCTCGGGGGTGACGGCCACGCCCTGCCCGCGCAGCCGCTCCACCTCCTCGCGGAAGTGCCAGGGGTCGAACACCACGCCGTTGCCGATTAGCGACAGCCGGCCCCGCACGATGCCGGAGGGGAGCAAGGACAGCTTGAAGACCTCGCCGTCGATGACGAGCGTGTGGCCCGCATTGTGGCCGCCCTGAAACCTGACAACCACGTCGGCGCGCGAGCTGAGCCAGTCGACGATCTTGCCCTTGCCCTCGTCGCCCCATTGCGCGCCGATCACGGTGACGTTGGTCATGAATGCCTCCGGCGAGAGGTGAGGTTGGTGATGGACACCTCCGGCAGTGGCTAGAGAGGGCGGGGCTCGCCGGCCGGCCGGTCGAGGATGTGGGTGCAGCCGAGCGCCGCGGGATCGTCGGCGGACGACAGCGCGGCCACGGTCGCCCAGCCTTCCCCGCGCAGCCGCGCCCCGGCCGCCGCGGGAAGCCCGAGCGGCACGAAGACGCTGGGACGGGGCCGCTCAGCCGCTCGGTCGATCAGCAGATCGGGGAACAGGCTGAAGCCGACGGCCGGCTCCTCCCGCCCGTCCGGGTGGAGGATCGCGTAGCTGCCGCCGCGACCGATCTCGACGCCCAAGCCCGGGACGAAAAGCGAGAAGCCGAACCAGCTCTGATATTCGAAGCCGTGCCGCTCCGTCGGGTCGAGCCCGAGCCGCGCGTGGCCGCCGAGCGCGGCGGCGACCGCGGCGAGCGCGTCCAGCCGGTCGCGGAGCGCGCCGCCGGCGTCGATGCGGCGCAATGCGGCCAACGCCGCGTCGAACGGGCCTGCCGCCTCCAGCAGCGGGAGATAAGCGTGCGCGCCCAAGTCGGCGAGCGCGCCCGCGTCCTTAGCGTCGAGCGCGGCGCGGACGGGCTCGACGCTCTGCTCCGGCAGCGGCAGCGGCCCTCCGGGCGCGGCGAGCGCGTCGACGAGGTCGGGCAGCGTGAAATCGAGGATGGCCCCGCGCACGCCCGCCGCGTCCAGCGCGTCCAGCGCGACGCCCGCGGCCTCCGTCGCGGCCGCTACGCCGTCCGAACCGATCAGCTCGGCCCCTACCTGCGTCACCTCCCGCGCGCGGTGAACGCCCGTGGCGCGGAGCTTCATCACCGGACCCGCGTAGGCCAGGCGCAGCGGGCGGGGCGCGGCGGCGAGCCGGGTCGCCGCGATGCGGCCGACCTGCGCGGTGATATCGGGGCGGAGCGCGAGCGTGCGCTGCGACACGGGGTCGACGAAGCGGGCGAGGTCGCGCCGCCCCGCGCGCTTTAACCGGGCGGACAACGTGTCTTCATATTCGGCAAGCGGCGGCTGGACTCGGCGATAGCCGTGGGCGGCGGCGGCGTCGACCATCGCGCGCATGCACCGCGCCGCGGCCTCGGCCTCGTCCGGCAGCCGGTCGTCCAGTCCTTCGGGCAGCAGGCTCTGCTGGGCGCTCATCGCGCGCCCTCATAGCGCCGGGCGCGGCGCTGGCTAGGGCGCGCGCGGCTGGGCACTTTACCGGGCTTAAGCGGTTACAGGCGGCATGACGCAGAGCACCGATCCGCGCGGCCGCGACGCCGACACCCCCGCCGAGATGCCCGGCCGCGGCTGGTGGGAAGCGCTGAAGCGCGCGCGCAAGGAGGCGGGCGACGACAACGTCGGGCTGCTCGCGGCGGGCGTCGCCTTTTACGCCTTTCTCGCCTCGGTGCCGCTGCTCGCGTCCGTGGTGCTGATTTACGGCATCGTCGCCGATCCGCTGACGGTGATGAGCCACGTCCAGGCGCTCTTCACCTCGCTCCCGCGCGAGGCGGCGACCATCATCGGCCAGCAGCTGGCGAGCGTGGCGCAGCAGTCGACGGACAAGCAGGGGCTCGGTCTGATCGTCGCCATCCTGCTCGCGCTCTACGGCGCGATGCGCGGGGCAACCTCCATCGTCGCCGCGCTCAACGTGGTTTACGACGAGAAGGAGAAGCGCGGCTTCATCAAGACCACCCTCCTGTCGCTCGTCATCACGGTCGGCGCGGTGCTGATGATCATCCTCGGCGCGACCGCGATTTCGGCGATGGCCTTCGTCGACAGGCTCGTCCCGGGCGCGCCGGGGATCGTCCACCTCCTGATCCGGCTCGGCTTCTACGTCCTGCTCGGAATCGGCGCGAGCGCGGGCATCGCCGCCGTGTACCGCTACGCGCCCAGCCGGGAGAAGGCGCGGTGGAGCTGGCTCACGCCGGGCTCGCTCCTGGCGACGCTGGGCTTCGTCGGTATGACGCTGGGCTTCGGCTTCTACGTGTCGAACTTCGGCAGCTACAACGCGACCTACGGCGCGCTCGGGGCGGTGGTGGTGCTGCTGATGTGGCTCTACCTGTCGGCCTACGTCCTGCTGCTCGGCGCGGAGGTAAATGCGGAGCTCGAGCACCAGACGGCGACGGACACTACCGACGGCCCGCCCAAACCGATGGGGACCCGCAGCGCCTACGTCGCGGACACCCTGCCCGAGCCGGCCTGACCGGGCGGGGTCGGCCGCGCGGCCCGCCCTGTCCTACAGCCGCCCGTGGCGCTATGCTGCCGGACGGGGATCGTCTTACTCGCACCCCAGACGTCAGGGTTCCGCGCCACTTCCCGTGGAACATAGACTTCTCACGCCAAACAATGACTTAGCTCGCGTCCGAACCGCGCTTGCGGCCCTCGATGCCGCTGCTAAGCTCCACCTGATGCCGCCCTCGCCCGACCCCGCCGATCTCCAGGCCCGCGCCACCGAGCTCCTGGCGCGGCTCGTCGCCTTCGACACCACCTCGCGCCGGACCAACCTCGAGCTGATCGAGTTCGTCGAAGCGCTGCTGGCCGGGTTGGGCGTCGCCTCGCGCCGCGTTGCGAACGCCGACGGGAGCAAGGCCAACCTGTATGCCACGCTCGGGCCGGCGGTCGAGGGCGGCGTGGTCCTGTCCGGCCACACGGACGTGGTGCCCGTCGACGGCCAGCCATGGACGAGCGACCCCTGGACGCTGACGGAGCGTGGCTGGCGGCTCTACGGCCGGGGGACCTGCGACATGAAAGGTTTCCTGGCGCTCGCCCTCGCCGCCGCGCCCGCCTTCGCCGCGTCGGGTCGCGGGGGGCGGCCGGTCCACCTCGCCTTCTCCTACGACGAGGAAGTCGGCTGCCTGGGCGCGCCGGCGATGATCGAGCGGCTCCGGGCCGAGCTGCCCGCCCCCGCCGCGGTGATTGTCGGCGAGCCGACGAGCATGGGCGCGGTGCGCGGGCACAAGGGCATCGCAACCTGGGTGGTAACGGTGCGCGGGCACGAAGCGCACAGCTCGCTCACCCACTTAGGGCTGTCCGCCAACATGGCCGCCATCGGCCTGCTCGCGCGGCTCAAGGCGCTAGCGGAAGAGCTGGAGCGGGCGGACCCGCGCGGGGCGTCCGACTTCGTCCCGCCCCACCCGACGCTCACCGTCGGGCTTCTCCGCGGCGGCACCGCAGTGAACATCTTGGCGCGCGAGTGCTCCTTCGCCTTCGACCTGCGCTGCCCGCCGGGCGTCGACCCGGAAGCGCTCCTCGCCCCCTTCTTCGCGGCGGCCACCGCGCTCGACGCCGAGCTACGCGCCCGCTTCCCCGACTCCGGCGTCGAGGTCGCGCGCCGCTCGCTCACCCCCGCCTTCGCGCCCGAGCCCGACGGCGCGGCCGAGCGGCTCGCGCGGAGCCTCGCCGGCGACAGCGGGCCGGGTGCGGTCGTCGCCTACGCGGCGGAGGCCGGGCAATTCCAGCAGGCGGGTTTCTCCACGGTCATCTGCGGCCCGGGCTCGATCGAGCAGGCGCACCAGCCCAACGAGTATCTGGCGGTCGACCAGCTCGCGCGCGGCGCGGCGTTCATGGCGCGGCTGGCGGAGGCGATGTCGGCCTGAACCAGCGAACGGGAAGAAGATGATGGAAAGACTGGATCCGTCCGCGCTGTGGGTCCTGCGCGCCGTGGCGGGCACCGGGCTGCTGACGCTCGTTATGCTGGGCTGGATGGGCGCGACACGGCTGCCCGCGATGCGGCGGCTCCGTCTCGGCCCGGATGCCGGCGCGCACACCGCGCACCTCCGCGCGCAGCTACCGTCCGAAGTGCAGCGCGTCGCGGACAACTACAACCACTTGTTCGAAGCTCCGACTGTCTTCTACGCCATCGCGCTGCTGGTCGCCTTCGCCGGCCTCGCCGACCCGCTACACGCAATCTGCGCCTGGGCGTTCCTGCTGCTGCGCGTCGCGCACTCGGTGGTGCAGGCGACGATCAACCGGGTGTCGTTGCGCTTCCTGCTGTTCGCGCTGTCGTGGGCCGCGCTGGGCGTGATGATCGTGCGGGCGCTGTTGCAACTGCTCTGAGGCCCGCACCCGACCGCCGCGGCGCGCGGCGCGGGAGCGGCACGCAGTCCTTTCCATAGCCGTCACGAAAAGGGGCGCTCCCGCCGTAGCAGGAGCGCCCCGAAGTCGCATCGCCGACATTCTGGCCGGGAGGCGATGACGTCCCCCGCCCCGACCCGGTCAGATAACCAGGATGTCCGTTTGATCGAGCTTCGTCGCGCCGGTGAAGATTGTGAAGTCGGCCACGCCGTCCCCGTTCACGTCGCCGGCGATGAAATTAACGCCGTTCGTCTGCCCCGAGATCAGCTGACCCGCGACGTTGGTGAAGGCGCCGCCGCTGACGAAGGTGAAGGCCTGATCGCCCGTGGCGCCCGTCGTCGTGTTGGCGTCGATGCCGCCGAGGTCGAGCTTGTCCACACCCCGACGGAAGTCGGTGATCGTGTCCGTCCCCGTCGCGTCCGTGAAGCAGAACAGGTCTGAACCATTGCCGCCGGTGCGCCGGTCGTCGCCGGCGCCGCCGTTCAGCGTGTCGGTGTCATTGCCGCCTTCCAGCGTGTCCGCGTCTGCACCACCGTTCAGCACGTCGGCGCCGTTGCCGCCGACCAGTCGGTCCGCACCCGCGTCGCCGTTCAGCGCGCTGAAAGCGTAGGTGGTCAGCGCACCATCAGCATTCGGCCGCGTGTAGATGTAGCCGTTGCGCTCCAGACTCGCTTAATTTTCGTGGAAGCCGAAGGTAATCACGTTGGCGTCGCCACCACGCGGAGCGAGGTCGTTCACGCCGAGGCCGAATTGACCACCGGTCCGGTTCAGGTAGGCGGCAATCTGCTCGGGCGTCCAAATGGGCTTGCCGTTTGCAGTGCCGCCGGCAAACGGGTCAAGCGACGCATCGCTCGTAATCACCTCATCAACTCGAACGATCGGGTAATCATCTTCAGCTTTAACGCCAAAGTCTGTGATGCTCAAAGTATAAGCCAATTCATTCTGTCCTGCTGATTACACTTCTTTGAAAATCAGTCCCGACCGGCGCGCCATGGCAGCGTCTCGGCAAGAGCGTTGTCGAGCGCCATCGCGAGTGCCCGGCTCCACTCGCCCGCCGCGGCCAACGCCGCCGCGCGCGGGGCGGCGGCGAACAGCACGGCATCCTGCTCGGCCGACAGGCGGAACGGCCGCACGCTGAAGGTGAGCAGGCGCTGGCTGCCGAACCGCTGCACCGACGCGTGTACGAGCAGGGTGACCGAGTCGGAGTCCAGGACCTTGGGATCGCCGAGCGTGACGACGTCCACCGGCACGGGCGAACCGGCGGCCGCGCGCCGCCGGACGTGCTCGCACATCCGGCGCTGCAGGTCGGCGTTGGCGGCGATGGTCGGCTGCACGAGGCATTGCACGTTGATGCGCGCCGCGCCGCGCCAGATCAGCGCGGGCGTGGTAGCAGCGGCGACGGCCGGAAGCGCGCAAGCGGCCAGCGCCGGCAGGGCGCGGACAAGCCATCGCTTCAAGCTGCTGCGCAAACGTTTCCCCCTCGCCCCCTACGGTGAATAATGCGTAACGACCCGACTAATCTTATTTAAGTGCTTCTATTCATTGGCAGTTGCACCGCGTCAAACAAAATTAAAGAAAAGTTCCACCAAAGTAAGATGAAATTGAGCTTTCCTGTCCGGCGCGGAATCATTGTTCCAGAACGGCACGCTAATGCGACGCGCGGCAGCGGCTAGAAGTCGACCGCGCGCACTCCCGGCCCGCCGCCTGGCCTTTGCGTCCCGCCGCGCGTTGCACGATGAGCGCGGCCCGCGCAGGAGAAGCACGCATGGCCACCCCCATCACTCCCGCCCAGCCGACGCCGGACGGAGCCGCACAGGTCGCGCCCGCCGAAGCGCCGAGCCTGCGGACCTTGGCGGGGCTGGCCACGGGCGTGGTGGTGGTGGCCGCGCTCTACCTCGGGCGCGACGTGCTGGTGCCGATTATGCTGGCGGTGCTGCTGAGCTTCATCCTCGCGCCCCTGGCCGCGCTGCTGCACCGCTGGCGGCTCGGGCGCGTGCCGTCCGTGATGCTGGCGGTGCTCGTCGCCTTGGGCGTAATCGTTGGCTTGGGCGCGCTGATCGGCACCCAGGTGGCCGACCTCGCGCGGGACGCGCCGCGCTACGCCGAAACGGTGCAGGACAAGGTGGCGAACGCGCGCAATACCACGGTCGGCCGCCTGCCGCAGCTCGTCGGCCGGCTCACCAGCCAGCTGCGGAGCGCGGGCGAACGCGCCGCCCCGGCCGCCGCCGATGGCGAAGCCACCGCGCCGTCCGTTGACCGCGTCGAGCGTGGGCGCGAGCCGGTGCCGGTGGTGATCGAGGAACCGGACATCTCGCCCGGCGAGTTCGCGCTGAGCGTGCTCGAACCCATCCTGGCACCCATTGAGACCACGGTGATCGTGCTCGTTGTCGCCATTTTCATCCTGCTTCAGCGCGAGGACCTGCGCGACCGGCTGATCCGCTTGTTCGGCTCGTCCGACCTCCACCGTGCCACCACCGCGATGGACGACGCGGCGCACCGCCTGTCGCGCTATTTTTTGACCCAGCTCGCCCTGAACGCGGCGTTCGGCGCGGTGATCGGCGTCGGCCTGGCGCTGATCGGCGTCCCTTCGCCGGTGCTGTGGGGCATCCTGGCGGCGTTGATGCGCTTCATCCCCTATATCGGGGCGTTCATCGCCGCGGTGCCGCCGCTGATTCTCGGTGCGGCGGTGGACCCGGGCTGGTCCATGGCGCTGTGGACCGTGCTGCTGTTCGTCATCGCCGAGCCGCTGATGGGCTACGTCGTAGAACCGTTGATCTACGGCCATTCGACCGGGCTGTCGCCTTTCTCCGTAATCGTCGCGGCGATCTTCTGGACGTGGCTGTGGGGGCCGATCGGGCTGATCCTGTCGACCCCGCTCACGCTCTGCCTCGTCGTGCTCGGGCGGCACGTTCGCCGGCTCGAGTTCCTGGACGTAATGCTCGGCGACCGGCCGGCGCTGACCCCGCCCGAGAGCTTCTACCAGCGCATGCTCGCCGGCGACGCCGACGAGGTGTTCGACCAAGCCGAGCTGCTGCTGCGCGAGCGCTCCCTGTCGTCCTACTACGACGAAGTCGCGCTCAAAGGGCTGCAGCTCGCCGCGGCGGACGCGGCGCGCGGCGCGCTCGCCGCGCCGCAGCTCGCCCGAATGCGCGACGCGGCACTGGCGCTGGTCGGCGACTTGGCCGAGCACGATGACCTCGACCACCATGAAAGCGACGGCGCGCTGTCGGCGTCGCTCGCCGAGCAGGAGCTGCCCGAGGCGCCGCCGCCCGCCGACCCGCCCGCCGTGCCGGTGTCCTGGGCCGCGCCGGGTGCGATCCTGTGCGTCGCCGGACGTGGTCCGCTGGACAAAGCGGCCGCCGCAATGTTCGCCCAGCTGCTAGGCAAGCACGGCCTGGGGGCGCGCCTGCTGCCGTTCGAAGCGGTGGGCCGCGACCGGATCGAGGCGCTCGACCTGTCGGCCGTCCGCATGGTCTGCGTATCATATCTCGAGATCGCCGGCGCACCCGGCCACCTGCGGGCGCTGCTGCGCCGCTTCAAACGGCGACTGCCGGGCGCGCCGACGCTGGTCGGCCTGTGGCCGGCGGACGAAGCGGCCCCGGCGGACGATGGAAACACGCGCGCGCTCATCGGCGCGGACCATTATGCTCGTTCCTTGCACGACGCGGTGGAGGCCTGCCTCGACGAGGTGCGCCGCGCGGCCGAGCCACCTGCGCGAGCCTCAGCGCACGCCGCCGCCTAGGCTCGCGTAAAGGCTGACCAGCGCGGCGAGTTCGGCGCGGCGGGCCGCGATTACCGCCTGCTCGGCGGCGAACAGGTCGCGCCGCGCGTCCAGCGACTCGATGGTGGACGCCTCGCCCGCGCGGAAGCGCAGCTCGGCGAGCCGCGCGCGCTCTGCTTGCGCGGCGCGCTCGCGCTCGCGCGCGGCGCGCTCCTCGCGAGGAAGCGGCGGCCGGCCAACGCGTCGGCCACTTCGCGGAAGGCGGTCTGGATGGTGCGCTCGTAAGCCACCACGGCGAGTTCGCGGCGCGCCGCAGCTCGGACGTGTCGGCGGTGGCCACCGCGACCTGCGCCTGCTCCTCTTCTGCTTCAAAGCGGACGAGCACCTGGCCGCGCGGCACGCGCTGGCCTTCGGTGAACAGCACGGCCGCCACCCGCCCCGCGCTCTCGGCGGTGAGCACCACGGCCTCCGCCGCCAGCAGGTCGCCAACGCCCTTGATGACCCGCGTCACCGGCTCCGCGCGAACGGGAGCGACGGCGACCACGGTCGGGCGATCACCCTCGCCTCCCTTCTCCTGCTCGCCGCCCCCGCCGCAGCCCGCGAGCAGCAAAAGGGCGACGCACACGCAGCGGCACGGGCCGCACCTCAGGCCGGAGTGGTGCATCGAGGAGGACGGATCGCGCGTGGGAGCAGCCTGGAAATCAGCATGGCCGCCCGGCGGCGCCGGACGTGCTCGTTCTGGGTGCCGCGAATGACACGGAGGCATGCCCCGGCGCGAGCCGTCGAAGGAACGTCCCGACGACATGGGTTACATCAGCCGGCCGTGATGGACCCGGAGGCTAAGCGACGCGTCGAAGCGGCAGCTAGCTGCGCACCTGGACGGCGTGCTCGAAGGGCACCGAGCAGACGACGCGCCCGGCGTCGTCCGCGACCTCGATGGAGCAGGCCAAGCACAGGCAGCCGTTTTTCACGTCCGCGCTCGCCAGCTCGCGCGCTTCGGACAGCGCGCGGCGGCGCGCGTCCGCGACGTCGGGCAGGGTCACGCCTTCGTCGTCCTCAATCATGAGGTCGCGCTGGCGAAGACGGAAATAGTAGATCGGCACGCCTCTACCCTGCCCGCAAAGCGGTTAACGCCCGGCGAGCGTCCCGATCCGCCGTGTCCCTGAAAAACAATCCAGGTCACCAGCTTGGTTCGCGGCGATGGGCGATCGCGAGCCGGCGATGCAGGGGCGATCGCGCCCGTGCCTGATAGTGCGGCGCCCGCGCGGGTGAACGCGAGGTGCGGTGGGGAGTTACACGCGAAGCACAGCAGTAGGAACCGCCCATGACCACATCGCGACGCGTCGCCTTCAACGACGGCAACGCCGTTCCGCAGATCGGCCTGGGCGTGTGGCGCACCCCGGACGAGGAAGCGGCGTCCGTGGTCGAGACGGCGCTGCGGGCGGGGTACCGGCACGTCGATACCGCCAAGATCTACGACAACGAGGAAGGCGTTGGCGAAGGCCTACGCGCAGCGGGCCTAGCGCGGGACGAGCTATTCGTCACCACCAAGGTGTGGAACGACGACCAGGGTTACGACGAGGCACGGCGCGCGCTCGACGCCAGCCTGCGGCGGCTCGGGCTCGACCAGGTCGACCTTTACCTGATCCACTGGCCGTCGCCGCGCCGCGGCCGCTACGTCGATACCTGGCGCGCGCTGATCGCCGCGCAGCGCGACGGGCTGGCACGCTCGATCGGCGTTTCGAACTTCGAGGAGGAACACCTCGAACGGCTAATCGGTGAAATGGGGGTGGCCCCCGCGCTCAACCAGATCGAGCTCCACCCACGCTTTCAGCAGCGCTCCTTGCGCGCCGCGCATGCGCGGCTCGGCATCGCCACCGAGTCCTGGAGCCCGCTCGGCCAAGGCAAGCTCTTGATTGATCCGGCGATCGCGCGCGTCGCCGCCAAGCATGGGCGCACCCCGGCGCAAATAATCATCCGCTGGCACCTGGACAGCGGCTTGGTCGTCATCCCCAAGTCGGCAAACCCGAACCGCATCGCGGAGAACTTCGACGTGTTCGGCTTCGCACTCGACGCGGAGGACATGACTGCGATCCACGGACTTGACAACGCGGACGGACGCATCGGCCCCAACCCGATGACGGCCGACTTCTGAAGCAGCGAGCGCCGCGGGGCGTCGGCCCGGCTATTGGCCGCGCTGGATTTTCTTGGTGGGCGTCGCCGCCCGCTACGCTATGCCGCGCGCCGTGATGACAGCCAATCTCGCCCTCCTTTACGAGCATCCGACCTGGTCTCTGCCGTTGTTCGCCGCACTGGAGAGGCGCGGCCTCCGCTTCGACGCGATCCAGCTCCGCGATCACCGTTTCGACCCGGCGTCCGCGGCCGTGCCCGCCCCGCTAGTGCTGAGCCGCGTGCCGATGTCCGGCTTCCTGCGCGATCCGGAGCACGGCATTTTCTACGCGGGCGCGCTACTCGCTCACTGGGAGGCAAACGGCGCGCGCGTGCTGAACGGCGCCGGCGTGCTCGCGCTCGACGCGTCCAAGGCGCGGCAGCTGGCGCTCCTCAGCCGCCTGGGCCTTGCGGCGCCCGCGACGCGGGTGGTGCACCGGGCGCAAGACGTGCTCGCCGCCGCGGACGAGCTCCGTTTCCCGCTGCTCGTCAAGGCCAACATCGGCGGCGCGGGCGCAGGTATCGCGCGTTATGACCACCGCGACGCGCTCGCCGCCGCGGTGGCGGACGGCAGCATTCCCCGCAGCATTGACGGCGTGCTGCTCGTTCAGGATTACGCCCCCGCGCGCGGTGGCACGATCACGCGCATCGAAACGCTCGGCGGACGTTTCCTTTATGCGATCGAGGTGGAGAGCAGCGGCGACAATTTCGATCTCTGCCCGGCAGACGCCTGCGTCGCGCAGCCGGGCCGGGCGGCGGTGGCGATGCGCGCGACGACGCCCGCGTCCGGATTGATCGACGCGGCGGAGCGGATCGTGCAGGCCGCCGGCATCGACGTCGGCGGGGTCGAGCTCTTGATCGACGACCGCGACGGCGCGGCGCGCTTTTACGACATCAACGCCCTTTCCAACTTCGTCGCGAACCCATTCGACGTGCTCGGCTGGGACCCGCACGAGCGGTTAGTCGATCATCTGACGGCGGCGATCGCGGAGGCGCGACGATGAGGTACGGCTTCTGGGCACCCGTGTTCGGCGGTTGGCTGCGCAACGTGCCGGACGAGGGCATGGAGGCGAGCTGGGAGTACACCTCCGCGCTCGTGCGCCGCGCCGAGCGGATCGGCTACGACCTGACCCTGCTCGCCGAACTGAACCTCAACGACGTGAAAGGCACCGACGCTCCCGCACTCGACGCCTGGTCCACCGCCGCGGCACTTGCCGCGGTGACGGAACGTATCGAGCTGATGGTCGCCGTGCGGCCCAACTTTCACCAGCCCGCGCTGTTCGCCAAGCATTCGAGCGGTATCGACCGGATCAGCGGCGGCCGGCTTTCACTCAACGTCGTCTCGTCTTGGTGGGCTGATGAGGCGCGCTCCTACGGGCTGCATTTCGACGAGCATGACGACCGCTATGCCCGCACCGCCGAATGGCTGCGCGTGGTCGATGGCATGTGGCGAGAACCGCGCTTCTCCTTCGAAGGCCGCTACTACCGGACTGACGGCGCGATCAACGAACCCAAGCCTGTGGCCAAACCGGTCATCTACGCCGGCGGCGAGTCTGAAGCCGCCAAGACGATGATCGCCGAGCAGTGCGATGCTTACGTCATGCACGGCGACGAGCCGGCCGTGATCCGTGGCAAGATCGCCGACATGCGCGAACGCCGGGAGCGCGCGGGCAAGCCGCCGATGCGCTACGGCATGGCCGCCTACGCGATCGTGCGCGACAGCGAGGCCGCGGCGCGCGCCGAACTCGCCCGGATCACCGCGATGCCCGAGCGACCGCCGCCCGGCTTCGCCAACTTCGACCAATGGCTGTCGGGCACGCAGCTCGAGCGGGAGCTGAAGCTACAAGAATATTCGGTCACCAACCGCGGCCTCCGCCCGAAGCTGATCGGCACGCCCGAGCGAGTGCGGGAACGCGTGAACGAGTTCGAAGCCGCCGGTCTGGATCTGCTGCTACTGCAGATGAGCCCGCAGGCAGAGGAGATGGAGCGCTTCGCCGCGCAGGTGATCGGGCCGGGAGTGCACGATAGGTAAGCAGGGCCGGGCCGCGAAGTCGGTCCGAACGACAAAGGCCCCCGTGCTGAAAGCACGGGGGCCTCGTTATCGAACGAAACTGGTTGCGGGAGCAGGATTTGAACCTGCGACCTTCAGGTTATGAGCCTGACGAGCTACCGGGCTGCTCCATCCCGCGATGGATCTGAGCCGTTCGACGGCACGCTCGGAGCGTGCTGTCGAGCGGCTCAGCTATTGTGAATGGGTTCTGCTTCTTGCGCCGGCCACAAAGCCTGGCGGCGTCCTACTCTTCCATCGCTTAAGCGATAGTACCATTGGCGCTGTCTGGTTTCACGGCCGAGTTCGGGATGGGATCGGGTGGGTCACAGACGCTATGATCACCAAGCTATGAAGCCGGCGCAGGAGGATGTTCTAGAAATCGTGCACTTATCTAACTCGAC